>DAIPLH010000208.1:0-5754 GCA_036769325.1 Bacteroidota bacterium | reverse complement strand
AGGTCAAGAATATTCAGGCACCGTCCCTCATCCACATCTTCTATACAGAGGAGGATTTCATCGGCTCCTGTCGTCTTGACTATCTGTTCGACCTCATCAATGCGACCAAGGATACGGCCCCCCGGAAAAAGGACTTCGCCCACGGGACGGGTGTCATCCAGAAAACCGACAAGTGAAAGGCCTTCGGGGTTGTTCGTCCCGAACACGTCAATAACACGTGTCCCGCTGTCACACCCGCCAATAACCAGGACTTTCCTCTTCGAGATCTTGAACTTCACCAGAAGATTGAACAACGGTCGCATGATTGCGATTCGTTCAACTGAAAGAAAGAGAATTGAGTATGTAAGGAAGAAGAGAACGGTCCGACGAGACCCCTCTGCCATCCAGAAAGCTCCAAGAACAAACATCGCGATCGAGAGACCCACCGAGGCGTACAGCAGACACATCATAATCCTGCGCAGCTGTCCGGAAAGCTGCAGGTGGACATGGAGTCGATAGAGCTGGTTGGATTGGAGGATGTACATGACAACAGGGCTGTACAGCACAAACATGAGGAAATCAGAGCGCGAGAGAATGCCGGCAACTCCGTCTAATGTCAGCGGCAGATCCTTGACCGTTGCCAGAGACGCCATGAATGCAAGGTTGACGACGAGCCAGTCAACCATCAACAACAGATATTTATACTTTCTTCGTTTCAATCGAAGAACCCTTTGATCGACTCTGCAACATACTCAAGCTGTTCCGGAGTCAGCTCAGGAAACATAGGAAGCGAGAGAACCTGGTCCCCTGCCATCTCCGAGACGGGGAATTCTCCCTTCTTGTAGCCAAGATTCTGAAAGGCCTTCTGGAGGTGAAGCGGGACCGGATAGTGCAAACCGGTTGAGACTCCCTTCTCCTGCAGATACTTCTGGAGCCTGTCACGGTGGGGCGTCCTCACAACATACAGATGGTAGACATGTTTCGTTCCAGGTGTCTCGACCGGCACCGTGAAATCCGGGAGGCCTTTCAGAAGCTCGCCATAACGCTGAGCATGCTTCCGTCGCGCATCAGTCCATTCCGCAATGTACTTCATCTTGACGCCGAGGACCGCGCCCTGGATTCCTTCCATTCTATAGTTGTGCCCGAGAATTTCATGGTTATACTTCTGTTCCGAGCCATGGTCGCGAATCATCTTCATCAGGCGGGCGAGCGACGGATCATTGCTCGCAACCGCTCCACCCTCACCATACGCTCCAAGATTCTTGCCCGGATAAAAGCTGAACGATGAAGTGATGCCGATCCCGCCAACCGGCTTTCCCTTGTATTCCGCAAGATGGGCCTGAGCACAGTCCTCAACCAGCCACAGGTTGTGCTTCTGCGCGATCGCAGAGAGCGCATCCATGTCCGCGGGCATTCCATACAGATGGACGGCAACGATCGCTTTGGTTTTCGGAGTGATCCTCTCCTCAATCTTTTTGGGATCGATGTTGTAGCTGACCGGATCACAATCGACAAACACCGGGGTTGCTCCGCAGAGCGTTGCGCCCCATGCCGTCGCAATAAACGTGTTCGCAGGAATGATCACTTCATCCCCGGGTCCGATCCCGAGAGCCCAGAGAGCCAGATGATTTCCATCCGTCCCGGATCCCAGGCCGTAGCAGAACCGGACGCCATGCCTCTCTGCAAATTCGGCTTCAAAGTTTGAAACTGCTTTTCCGAGGACATATGAAGCGTCCTCGAGAACCTGATGAATCGCGGGGAGGACTTCTCCCTTGATGGTCGCGTACTGAGCCTTCAAATCAACAAACGGTACATTCATAAAGTATTTTCGTGTCCGGGTAAAGGGTGATGGTGTGTGGGCATATTATGATGCTAAGGTGTCAACAAGCATGCCATTTTCGACCTTTGTTTTCAGTACCGATGCTGTGCCTGCCACCGGTCCCTCAACGACAAATGAGTCATTTTTTCTTACAAGGGTCGATTTGGAACGATCCTTCCACCATCGGGCGACTTCACGAGGAAGCGCATGCCACATCCCCTGTTTGCCCTTCATGTGGATCAGGAATTCTTCATAAAAACCAAGGCGTTCGTCTGAGTCCATATAGTCAGGGTGCACGTTGATCAGAATCATCCCCCCATTTTCTGCAATCCAGTCCGCCTTGGTGATCCACATGCTGATGTCCTTGTGGCCAAGGATCTCGAAGAGCGTGTGGTCCTGAGGCATGGTCATTGGCATCTCAAGAAGGTCGTCGATGTAGAACGGCCAGATACTGCAACACCCACCCGGCTGCGGCTCATAGGGTGATGTATCAAAATATGAACTGTCGTACTCAAACTTCAGCTCGGGCATCCAAGCGAGATTCCTGATTGTCGAGGGAGAGCGAAAACCAACAGCTCCCCATTCCTTGGCATAGTTGTGAATCTTGACGAGGCGTTGCTGGAAAACCTTGTGGCTCTGGAAGAGCTTTCCGTCATGCACAAGTCCATGAACTCCGATCTCAAGCCCTTCCTTCCTCAGTCCGTCAACGATGGACCAATCGATCGGATAACGTTCGGGAACCAGATTCCATGACGAAACGAAGCCATGACGCTTCTCGATCTCAACCAATTTCGGAGCAATCGTGAGTCCGGCGTCCCATTCAACATCGTGAGTGATGACAAACGAAAACTTCTTCCCCTTTGGCCACATCGAAAGCCTGTGTACTGTGCGCTCCCCGTTGATGCTCAGCAACTTGTTGATCGCTTCGCGAACCATATCTGTGACCGTTGGTTCTATTGGAAATCGCGGGAAGGTTCTTGCTTCCTGCTGCGCCTTATAGTTCTTCCGGAGCATCAGCTGAATTGGGCGGGGAATCAATGGCTTAAGCGCGTAGAATGCCTTCAGTTTCCACCCAACGGACGACTCGCTCTCGAGGTACTTCTCGAAGAGGAATCGCTCGATCCCGTCGATGCCGGCCAGCTGGCCGTTCGAGGGCCCTGCGATCTTTAACAAGTCGTGAAGTGCTGATGAAGGTTTCATGAAAAAGCTGTTGGACCCCCAAGAATTGTATATGCAACTAAAAGACTGCTCTCAGAGAACCCTGGTGCTACTTACGGTCAGAGAACACCACTGCCTGCCCACGCACCAATCCATCAATGAATGTGGCTGGTTGCTGGAAAAGGACCCTTGAGGAGCTTTTTGAAGTGTTACCCAAAGATACGCCAGCAAACACACTCATGCAACCACCATGCATCTCATTATTGATAATTTCTTTTCACCTGGGATGTTGTGACATGGGTTACAATGCAATGTCATCCTGAGAGGCTCCCCCGTGAATTCAGACAACAATATGCAAAACTCTTACTTTTTTCCTGTGACTGGAATCACGTAGCTACCACGCGATTCCATCATACTGGGCCTTGATGGATTGGTCACCGGTCACCACACGAACCAGGTCAAGAACGGCGACATTGGAGGGAAGGCTTCTGATTGCGGGTCCGAACTCAGCCCCCTTGTTGGCAACGATGACGATTTCCGCATTGTCAAGGACATCCCCGATTTTCTCTTTGAGGAGTGTTGCAATATGCGGGATCTCCTGCTCGACGTAGCTCCGGTTGGCCCCGAGAACCCTGGAGAGGCTGACATTCGAATCATAAATCGATACCGAGAAACCCTTGCCGACGAGAGTTTCGACCATTCGTACGATAGGGCTCTCGCGCATGTCGTCAGTATCGCTTTTGAAACTCAGCCCCAGAACACCCACCCTCTTCTTCCGCTGCTGGGACACCCATTCGACCGCTCGCTCGATCTGATGATCGTTACTCGGGATGAGCGAATTGAGAAGCGGCGTGCTGACATCAAGCGCGCGGGCCTCGTGGGTGATCGCCCGAACGTCCTTCGGCAGACAGGAACCTCCGAAGGCAAATCCTGGCTTCAAATAGGCGGGCGAAACATTCAGCTTTGTATCGTTGCAGAAAATACCCATCACAACATGACTGTCGATCCCGAGTTCCTTCGCGACCGCGCCAATCTCGTTTCCGAAAGCAACCTTCGTGGCATGAAACGCGTTGCATGCGTACTTGAGCAGCTCTGCTTCACGAATCCTGACAAAATGCAAAGGTGCCTGAATTCTCGCATACAGTTCGGAAAGAAGTTGCTGCATCCTTTCGTCTTCGGTTCCAACGACAGTATAGGGCGGATTATCGAAGTCATACACCGAAGTGCCTTCCCTCAGGAATTCCGGATTCGACGCGATCCCAAATCCGTCTCCGAGTTTCTTTCCTGACGCTTGCTCAATTCTCTTTGCAACTGACTCCACCGTTCCGGGCAGCACTGTGCTTCGGATAACGACACCGTGATAACTGCTTTTGCCTTTCAGAATCTTTCCGAGCTGATCGGCCACACGCCAGACATAGTCGAGGTCCAGGCTTCCGTTAGGATAGATCGGCGTCCCTACGCACACAAGCGAGAGATCAGTTGCCAGCACAGCCTTCTCGGAGTTATCCGTAGCAGAAAGCCTTCGTTGTGCCACCGCGTCACGCAACAGGTCCTCCAGCCCGGGCTCCACAATCGGAGACATCCCTTTGTTGACGCATTCGGTTTTATAGTCGTTGGGATCAACACCAACAATCGTGTGCCCGTATCGCGCGAGGCATGCTGCCGTGACGGTTCCAACGTAGCCGAGTCCGAAAATGCTGACTTTCACTCTGTCACCTCACTCATGTTCATGAATCATTTTCCGTACCAGTCAACTGTCAGTTGCAATCCCTTGAGGAATCCAATCTTTGGTTTGAACCCGAGCTTCTGTTCGGCCAGGGAAATGTCTGCATAGGAATGCTTGATGTCCCCGGTCCTCGGGTTCTCATAGATTGTGGTGACATTCGTTCCGAGCAGGCTATTGACTTGTGATGCAAGCTCATTCAGGGTCGTCCGCTCATGACAGGCGCAATTGACGAAAATGCCTGTGTCACAATCCGCCTCAGCGGCCAGGAGGTTTGCCTCGATGACGTTGGCAACGTACGTGAAGTCACGCGACTGCTCTCCGTCACCATAGATCACCGGCCGTTCACCCCGGCGGATTGCTGTGATGAATTTAGGGATCACGGCAGAGTATTGAGACGTCGGGTCCTGGCGCGGGCCAAAGACATTAAAATAGCGGAGAGAGATCGTTTCCAGACCGTAAATCTTTGAAAACACCGAACAATAACGCTCAGCCGCCAGTTTTGAAACAGCGTATGGAGAGAGGGGGTTCGGACACATTCCCTCGTGCTTCGGAAGCTGCGGGTTGTCACCGTAAACGGACGAAGATGATGCATTCACGACTCGTCGAATTCCTGCAGCGCGCGCCGCATTCAGAATATTGAGCGTACCGGTGACATTCACATCATTTGTAGTAGATGGATCTGAAACGGAGCGCGGAACAGATGGGATCGCCGCCTGATGGAGAACAACATCCACTCCCCTCATGACCTCCTGAAGGATACCGGCATTCCTGATATCCCCTTCAATGAACTCCACGTCCTTCATGAAGGGCTCGACGTTTTCCCTCCGACCGGTGGCAAAGTTGTCAATACAACGCACCTGTTTGCCGCGGCGGACGAGTTCGTCAACAATATTAGAGCCGATGAACCCCGCAGCTCCGGTTACGAGATAGCGCATTCGTTCCTCTCTGATTCCGTTACGCCTTGAACACGAGTTCATTTCCATCCCGGACCAGGTTCCGGGTATCCACGACCGGTGTCTTCAGGGAGGCAAAATCTATTGATTGAAACGCATCATGGGCGGTCGACACAAGG
>DAIPLH010000007.1:10412-21081 GCA_036769325.1 Bacteroidota bacterium | reverse complement strand
GATTCGGTTATCACGGCAGTGGGGATGACGAGTGAGGTCGGCGTCATGATTGCTGCCGTTGTTATTGCCGTGATTTGCATGATGATGTTTGCCGGCCCGTTGAACGAGTTTGTGAATCGGCATCCGACAGTCAAGATGCTCGCACTCAGCTTCCTTCTCCTCATTGGAGCGACCCTGGTCGCCGAGGGTTTTGATCAGCATATTTCAAAGGGGTATATCTACTTCGCAATGACCTTCTCCGTGTTTGTGGAAATGCTGAACCTGCGGTTGCGGAAGAAACAAACTGCCCCGGTGGAACTCCGCGCGGCGTACGTCGAAGCCTCACCAAAACAATCCAAGCATTGAACGGGCGATCCCTCTATGAACCCGATCCTCCCCTGGACACTCACGATTCTCTTGTTTCTGACCTCACCCACGAATCAGATGGACATGTCAATGGACCAAATCGCGGAATCCTATGTAAAGCTTGTTCTTGCCGTTGGAACGCATGATCCCGATTTCGTGGACGCTTACTATGGACCTCCTGAATGGCGCGAGAATGTACAGAAGTTATCCATGGACGAGATGCTCGGCGAATCAGACAAACTCCTGACAAACCTCGAACAGATTGCGACCGTTGCGCGCTTTGACGAGATGGGATATTTGCGCCTCCAATACCTGACGAAGCAGACGAAAGCTGTCAGAGCCCGGGTGGAAATGCTGAATGGGAAGAAGTTCTCCTTTGATGAAGAAGCGGCAGCCCTCTATGACGCAACACCACCGAGAAATGGAAGGGAATTTTTTGAGGATATCCTGGCAAAACTCGACAAGGCCCTGCCAAAAGGCAGTGATGGCACAACGATTCAGGAACGGTACGAGGTCTATCGGTCGGCCTTCGTGATTCCGAAGGAGAAACTCGATGCAGTGTTCACGGCCGCAATCGAGGAATGCAGGAAGCGAACGAAGGCACACTTAACCCTCCCGGAGGCAGAGAGCTTTGTGTTCGAATTTGTCAACGACAAACCCTGGAGCGGGTACAACTGGTACAAAGGAAAGAGTCAGAGCCTGATCCAGGTAAACACAGACCTTCCGATCTTTATCGATCGGGCAATCGACCTTGCTGCGCACGAAGGATATCCCGGACACCATGTGTACAACGCGTTGCTCGAAGAAAACCTCGTGACGAAGCGGGGCTGGTTGGAGTTTACCGTCTACCCGTTGTTCAGTCCACAGTCCCTTATTGCCGAGGGGAGCGCAAACTTCGGGGTTCACGTGGTGTTTCCCGGAGAAGATCGGATTGCCTTTGAAAGCAAGGTGCTTTTTCCTCTTGCCGGTCTCGATGGAAACAAGGCGCGTGACTATTATGAAGTTTTCGCACTCACCGAGAAGTTGAACTACGCGGGAAACGAAGCCGCGAGGGAATATCTGAATGGCGCCATGTCGCGGACAGAGGCTGTAAAATGGCTTGTTCAGTACCAACTCATGAGCCCTGACCGCGCCGAACAACGTGTCAAATTTATCGAAAAATACAGGAGCTACGTGATCAACTATAATCTCGGTCAGGACCTTGTACGGAGTTATATTGAATCACGTGGAGGGGTCAGCGGAAACCCGGAGAAGAGATGGAAGGAATTCGGGGATTTGATTTCATCGCCGCGGCTGCCGTCCGGACTCCAGAACTAGCTGAAGGTTTGGCACCTTCGGGTAGTGTCTCACTTTGGTTTCTTTTGATTTGTTCATAGAACTCTCCCCCCGCTATTCAAATTCAGGTTCCCCCTCCCTTTGAAAGAGAGGGGGAAATGGTCCGGCCTCCGGCCGAGACCTCGTCTCGAGACGGTTTGATCCTTGATAGGGGGTGAGTTCGTTCGAATTAAACCACGACACTACCACCTCTCATTGAATACAAGAGCCCCTGATGGTATCTTATCAGGGGAGGTCTTATGGTCAGCACCGAAACAGTCAGCCTTCGCGATACTCTCGCCGAACGTGTCCGAAAAGGGGACCTCTATGAGGTGATGGAGGATGGCCGACTCCGCTGTGTCGCGTGTGGCCATCGATGCAAGATCGGACCTGACCACGAGGGGATATGCAAGGTCCGGTTTAACAAGGACGGGGTTCTCTACGTCCCATACGGCTACGTGGGTGGGATGCAGATCGACCCGATCGAGAAGAAGCCATTCTTCCATGTCCTTCCCGGCAGCAATACCCTGAGTTTCGGCATGCTCGGCTGTGACTATCACTGCGCGTACTGTCAGAACTGGTTCACATCGCAGGCAATCCGGGATCCGCTGGCACAAGCTTCACCGCAGATCATCTCCGCACAGGAGATCGTCCGGCTTGCGCTGAGCCATGGGGTCCCCGTCCTCACCAGCACCTACAACGAACCGCTCATCACCAGCGAATGGGCAGTGGACGTCTTCCGGCTCGCTGCCGACAATGGTATCAGGTGTGCCTACGTTTCCAATGGGAACGGCACTCCGGAAGTTCTTGAGTACATCCGACCCTTCGTTCATTTTTACAAGATCGATCTGAAGAGTTTCCGGCAGAAGAATTATCAGCAACTCGGAGGGAGATTGGAGAATGTTCTGGAGAGCGTGAGAACGATCAGGCAAATGGGTATCTGGCTGGAGATCGTTACGCTTGTGATACCGGGGTTTAATGATTCCGATGAAGAGCTCCGGGATATCGCGAGGTTTCTCGTTTCTGTTTCACCTGAGATCCCATGGCATGTGACCGCATTTCATCAGGACTACAAAATGACGGCACCTCCAAACACTTCTTCTTCCGCCCTTGTCCGGGCCGCAGAAATTGGAAAGAGTGAAGGGTTGCAGTTTGTGTACGCTGGCAACCTTCCCGGCCAACTCGCAAACCTTGAAAACACCTTCTGCCCGTCATGCCAGACGACGCTGATTGAACGACACGGCTTCACGGTCCTCAGGAACCGGATCCAAAATGGCCTTTGTCCGAACTGCAAATCTTCAATCCCAGGAGTTTGGGCGTGATCCGTCCAATAATAGACATCTGGCTGAAGTCTTGTCGCTGGCGGGGAATTTCCACACTTCTTCTTTCCATTGCGATTCATGCTTTTTGTGGCACGAGCCGGGCTCAGGAGTGGGAGTATCTGGGACTGCCGAACCAACCAATTTCGGCAATTGCACTTCAGGATGATCAAACCATCTATGTTTCTTCGCCGAGGCTCCTTAGTCAAACCGCGGGTATGATTTCGAAGACAACCAATGCCGGTGCCACTTGGGACACTGTCCTATACGATGCAGGCACCGTTGACCTGAAAATGCATCCGGATGATTCAGAAATTCTCTACGCGGGGTTAGCGAGTTACTATCCGCCTTATGGAATATTGAAGACGACTAACGGTGGAGCAAGCTGGTTCCATGCGGACTCGGGGATCCACGTTAACTCGAAAAACCAAGTTAGAGTCATTGAATCCGACCCTGCCTTTCCCGAGACTTTGTATGCGGGTACGTCGGGAATTTTTGGTGGAGATTTTTACAAGAGCACAAACGGCGGATGGAGCTGGACTTCAATATCGGGGTTGACCCTGACGGGTGGTGTTATTAGCGTGGCGATTGATCCCTTTACTTCAAGCACGGTGTATGCTGGAACGAGCTACCAAGGGCTCTTCAAGAGTACTGATGGAGGTAGTTCATGGATTCTTAGCTTGCAAACGAACAATGGTATCGAGGCAATCGGTATCGATCCAATAGATTCTGACATCTTGTATTGTGCTGTAGGAAACCCTGGTTCCGGATTCCACCGTTCAACCGATGGAGGAGTGACTTGGTCGGAATCCATAACAGGTCTGACTCCAAATAAGGCTGGAGGTAGTTTGGCTGTCAACAAGGAGTCACGAGATCTTTTTGTTGTTATGTTTCCTGACAGCGTGGGTCTCTTCAAGAGTACGGATCTCGGAATCACCTGGGTGCGGATGAATGGACTTGTCGCTGACACTCACGTAAGGGCCCTAACCATCTCTCCCAACCAGACACGACTATACGCTGGAATCAGTAACTTAGGAGTCTCCCAAACCACGGTAGTGGTGTCGAGCGTGGCTGAAGAAGATCCTTTCTTGCAATCGAGGGCAATGCTCCTTCGAAACCATCCAAATCCATTCAATTCTACGACAAACGTGGAATTTGAACTACCCGTTCATTCCTACGTCAGTCTCAGAATCTTTGACGTTCTTGGCAGAGAGGTATCAACTCTTGTGGATGGCGAAAAGACTTCCGGTCGGCACCAGGTTCTCTTTGACGCAAAAGGGCTTGCAAGTGGAATCTACTTCAGCCGGCTAAGAGCAGGCGATCACGTTGTGACGCGGAAAATGATTCTCTCACAATGATATCGCAAATGAGGAACTACTCCGATCGGTCTCAGCTCTGATTTATCAATCCCTTCTTTCTTCACGTCCAAAGCATCACTGATCTGTCAATGCCAGCTCTCTCCCTGATCATATCCGTTTACAACAAGCCGGAGAACCTCCGCCTGGTCCTCGCAGCCTGTGAGCGACAATCGTTTACGGATTTTGAAGTCATTGTCGGTGACGACGGCTCCGGTCCTGAGGTAAAGCAGGTCATCGACACGGCAAGGCATGCAAGTGCTTTTCCCATTGCTCATCTCTGGCACGAGGACCGCGGATGGCGGAAGAATATCATGATGAACAATGCCATCCGCGCTGCTGAGGGGAGCCACCTTGTTTTCATTGATGGGGACTGTCTTCCATCGCTCCATTTTCTGGCTGACCACTGGAACAACCGTGTGCCGGGGAGAACGCTTCTCGGCAGAAGGATGATGACAAGCAAGCGCTGGTCTCAGGAGCAGACGCTTGAAACAATCCGGAGCGGTCGATTCGAGAAGGTGGGTTTAAAGGAATTGATGGAAAGTTTCCGGGGAGAGCTTTCTCATCTTGAAGACGGAATCAGGATTCCGTTTTCATTCGTCAGAAGGATTCTGTTGCGGAAGGTCAACGGAATGCTCGGCAGCAACTTCTCCGTTGCAAAGGAACATCTCGTCGCCGTCAATGGATTCGATGAGCTTTACGACGGACCTGGTTGCGGCGAGGATACCGACATTGAATACCGCCTTTCACTCATCGGTGTCACCGGGGTGTCCCTGCGGAACCTCGCCATCCAGTTTCACATTCACCATCCCTGGACAAAAACCTCCCAGGCATGCTGGGATCGCTTTCATAAGATCGTCAAAGGAACCACGGAGGCCAGGTGCCGAATGGGCCTTGAGAAGATCGCCTGAGGATTGTGAGGCTGTTGAAAAACGAACCCACTTCTCAAATCGCAAATCGCCGTTCTTTTAGTCGCAATTCACCCAGAACACCAGGCAATCCAGCTAGTTCCCCTCAGGCCCCCCGCTCATTGTCGGCATCGCCTCTTTCTTATAGCCGGCCGGGGGATCAAACTCCGCAGCAGGCGTAGAGGCCTGCTCAACCTTCGTCACCAAGGTCTTTAATCCATCAGAGGTTTCAGTCTTAATCGGGAATCCATCCACACCTTCAAGCAGACCGGATGGATCCTTTGTGCCGCTGTTCTTCATGATCGTTTTCATTCGCGTGGCAAATTCCTTCATGTCACTCTTCATTACCTCAAAACCTTCGACGTCATTAGTAGCCCAGACGGTCGATGCGTGTTCACCGTCGTGACTGACAACATACTTCGTGCATGCATACCCGCTGATCGTTTGGGTCTCGCCTGTTTGTTTCACCTCAACCTTCGGTTCCTTTTTCATCCGGGAACCCATCATCTCTTCTGCCATCTTTCGCTGTTCCTCGGGAAGCTGCGCGAGTTGCTCCTTCATGCCTTCCATTTGCTTGTTCATCTCAGCCATCATCTGTTCCATCTCTTGAAAGGTGACCTGATAATAGGCTTTGTCCTTTGGATCACCCATGATCATCAGCTCCTTGTCCAGCCGGACAATCATGAACCTTCCGGCTTCCCCTTCCACCATCTTCATCATTTTCGGCATGTAGAAGAAGTGATCTGTCCGCTCACTGTCGGAACCGTCTGATGTTTTTGCATCCCATCGAACTCCCTGAGCGAAGGAGTATTGCGCCAGCATCAAAAGGATTGTCAGGGATGCAGTGAGCAGTGTGTGGCGTTTCATCAGAATGTCCTTTCTAAAGAATTGTGGTCTCGGTACGTGACTCTTGCGGTAAATATTTTCAGACCGGTTCAACCGGCCTTGCAACCATGATCCCTGTCCTGCCCGAACTCTTCTGGAGGTACGCGGAAAGCGATTCCTCCGAGATCTGAACAGAGCCGCCTGACAGCGGGGCATGCAGGTACTTGATGACGCCGTTCATTTCGACGGCCAGGCCGGTGTGGGAGATGTCCAGTCCGTCTATGGAGGTGGTGATTCCAATGATGTCGCCTTGCTGAATCTTGTTTTTCTGTCCCACCGATTCCTTCGGCAGATAGTACCTCTCCCGCGAATTCAAGGCCTTCTCAACTCCCCTGATGGCCTCAAAGACCGAATCATCAGCAAGTTGTTGATAGGAGTCTCTGTGTTCTGACATGAACCTTGTCTTGCCAGTATACGGCACGCCACCGAGCAGTTGCGAAGAGTCGGCAAGGATACCTTTCACTGCGTTGTCGAGAATCCAATCGGAGAAATAGTGCAGGCGACTCGCATACCCGTCGATGGTTCCCTTCCGGTACCGTATCAGGCGAAGCTGGTTCGAATACTCTTTGAAGTCATGTGCACGAAGCCTGATGCAGCGCGAAAGAGCGAGCGTGTTCTCGACAAACGTGACGCAGTCAAGAGACCGGAGATTCACTACGAGATCTTCCGGCTCATTGGTTTCAAGTGTCTTCGCCTCATAGGGGGTTCCGAGGAATGATGTCCCGATCGCCACCATAATCTCACCGATCGGTCTTTCGCCAAGCGATTCACGGGTGGCCAGATCAAACTTCGCCCAACAGATCTGTTCATCGGAAGTCGGGGTGTCCTGGAAAAAAGATCCCGCCCGGGCCGTCCGCCTCTCGGCCACAACACCGACTCCCGCCAGAACACCGATCTGGCGAAGAAAATCTCTCCTCGAATGACCCTTTCCTCTCTTGCCCCTAGAACGGCTCATCATCGGGTCTTCCTGGCAGCAATTCAATCCCCTTCGGCGCGGGGTTCTCGAACCGAGCGTATTTTCGTATGAATGTCAGATTGATATCTCCAACGGGACCATTGCGCTGCTTGCCGACAATGATCTCCGCCTTTCCTTCGATATCGCGGTAATCGTCAGATGAGGGGTCTTCGTACATTTCCGACCGATGGACGAACGCCACGACATCGGCATCCTGCTCGATGGCTCCCGACTCGCGGAGGTCCGAGAGAATCGGTCTTTTGTCGGTTCGACTCTCAACCGCGCGGCTCAACTGGGAAAGGGCAATCACGGGAATATTCAGTTCCTTGGCAAGGCCCTTGAGGGAACGCGAGATGGACGAAATCTCCTTCTCCCTGTTCTCGGCGTTCTTTGGTCCCTGCATCAACTGAAGGTAGTCGACAATCAAAAGCCCGACATTCCGTTCTGCTTTGAGTCGTCTCGCCTTCGCACGGAGCTCAAGAATTCCAAGACCCGCAGTATCGTCGATATAGATCGGTGTATTTGTCAACCGCCCTGCGCCCATGCTGAGCTTTCTCCAGTCATCATCGGGCAATCTCCCGGTGCGCACCAGGTGGGCATCAACTCGTGCTTCAGCACACAGGAGGCGCATGACGAGCTGTTGCAGCGACATCTCAAGCGAGAATATCCCGACGCCTGTCTGCTTCTCCGTGTGTGTTGCGGCATTCCGGGCAAGCGAAAGGGCGAAGGCGGTTTTTCCTGAGCTTGGTCTGCCGGCAATGATCACGAGATCGGAATTTTGCCATCCTCCGGTCAGTGTGTCCATGTCCCGGAAACCTGTCGGTACCCCGGTCACACCGCCATGTTTACCATGAATGCTTTCAAGCATCTCAAGCGTGTCGTGAACCGCCTTGTGCATCGTCGTGAAACTCTTCTTGAGGCGTTTCTCGGAGATCTTGAAAACAGTCTGCTCGGCCTCATCCAGAAGGTCGAATGCGTCCTCAGCCGGATTGTACGCGCGGCCTGCGATCGAAGTCCCTGCGGAGATGAGGCTCCTGAGCAATGACTTTTCGAGAACAATGCGGGCATGAAACTCGACGTTAGCGGCTGACGTCACTTTCGCCGTGAGGTCAACCAGGTAGGCCTCTCCTCCGATCCTCTCGAGGTCTCCGCGCCGGCGCAGTTCCTCCGACAGAGTGACGATATCGACCGGCTCGCTCCGGTCAAACATCGTCAGTATGGCCCGAAAGATCCGGCTGTGGTAGTCGGCATGAAAAGCATCTTCATCCAGAATCTCGATCACCTTTGCAATGGCTTCACGTTCGAGAAGCATCGCACCGATTACCTGTCCCTCCACCTCGAGCGCCTGTGGCGGAACCCGGCCTTCGGGGATTCCCCGGCTTGCGATCTCCATTGCTCTGGTTGTTCGTCCTTCGGCCATCGGTCTTCCTTAGGGTTTCGCCAACAGTTCATCGTGAAGTTTTCGTACGGCCTGGACATCCTCCCACGCAGGTCTCTTCCAGTTCGGATTTCTGAGGAGTGCCGCCGGATGATACGTGACCATCACGGGGGTGTTCTCATATGAGAGCACACGGCCGCGGAGTTTGGTCAGGCTCTCTTTCGTTCCGAGGAGGTGTCCGGCCGCCACCAGGCCGAGACAGAGAATGACCTTCGGCCTGACGAGCTCAATCTGCTTCCGGAGGTACGGGAGGCATTGATCCACTTCCGCCTGTTCCGGATTCCTGTTTCCCGGAGGTCTGCACTTGAGGACATTGCAGATGTATACTTCTTCCCGCTTAAATTGGATCGCTTCAAGAATCTTGTTCAGCAATTGACCGGCGCGCCCGACAAATGGTTCTCCCTGCAGGTCCTCATCGGCACCTGGCGCTTCACCGACGATGAGCAGGGTTGCATCCGGGTTTCCCACGCCGAAAACAAATTTGGTTCTTGAGTGCCCAAGCGGACATTTCAGGCACTCACAGATTTGGTTGTTGAGTTCTGCAAGAGTGGGCGCGGATGCCCATGGTTCCGCAGGGTAGGGCGGAGATGTTTCGAAGAGACGCAGGTCGTTCGTGCTCTGTTCGGCTTTGACCGGCATTGACCTCTCCTTCGGGTGTTGAGGAGATTCCGCGATGATCATGTCGCCAAAGAGCGACTGTTCCTCGCGGAGGAATTCGCTGAGATCATTCAGAACGCTTCGAAGGGTATCCTGTTCGTGCGGCATGTTCCAGGGATGAAGCGACGGTTCCCCGTCGCTGTGTTCACGACTTCAGGTGGACGATCTGATTCAGGATTGCATTTGCAACATCAAACTTCGCCATCAGTGGCAGTTCTTTGACCTCTCCCGATGCTGAGATGATGGTGACGACATTCGTGTCTGTTCCAAATCCAGCGCCATCGACGCCTGGATTGTTCAGGACAATCGCATCGAGCGATTTGGCAGCAAGTTTCCGGCGGGCGTTCTCAACACCGTTCTCTGTTTCCAGTGCGAATCCCACCATGGTCTGGTGTTTTTTCCGTGAGGCAAGAGATTTCAGGATGTCGGGATTAGCCTTCAGGCCGAGAGTCATGCCCGGGCTGTTCTCTTCCCGTTTGATTTTCTGTGGGGCCGTGTGAACCGGAGAATAATCCCCAACCGCTGCAGCCATGATCAGAATGTCGGTCCCGGCGAACTCCTTCGAAACGGCTTCAAGCATTTCGCTTGCTGTGCTGACGTCGATACGCCGCGTGTTGCGCGGAGTCCGGAGGTGGACAGGTCCGCTGACGAGGGTTACATCTGCCCCCCTGAGTGCCGCGGCATTCGCCAGGGCAAAACCCATTTTGCCCGAGGATCTGTTTCCGATAAAGCGAACCGGATCGATTGGCTCCTGGGTCGGGCCCGCTGTCACAAGAACTTTTTTCCCTGCAAGATCCCTCGAAGCGCCATCGAGGACCCCGTCGACAAAGTCCGTCATGCGTGCAATCTCAGGAAGGCGACCCGCGCCGGTAAGCCCGCTCGCAAGGTCACCACTTTCAGGCTCCATGACAAAGAACCCCGCTTCCCGGAGAACCGTCATGTTCCCCTGAGTCGTCTGATTCTGATACATGTCGACATCCATTGCCGGCGATATAATGATCGGGCACCGTGCGGCAACAACAAGCGTCGTCAGGAAGTTGTCGGCAAGACCGTGGGCAATCTTGGCAATGGTGTTGGCAGAGGCAGGTGCGATGAGCATGACATCGGCCCAAAGAGACAGATCAATGTGCTTCGTCCATTTATCTGTCGGTTGATCGGTTGCCGGGGGAAAGAGATCAATCAGGACCTCCCGGCGCGAAAGGGTGGAGAGGGTGAGAGGAGTGACAAACTGGGTCGCCGACCGGGTCATCACGACCTGAACCTCCGCCCCTGCTTTTACGAAATCACGAACGAGCCACGCGCTCTTGTAGGCCGCTATTCCTCCCGTGATTCCGAGAATGATATGCTTTCCTTTGAGCACGGTTCAACTCCCGGATCAAGCCTCCTCATCCTCTTCCTCATCGGCCGCGACGGGAATCACTGCCTCAGGCTCCTTGTACTTCCACCGGATCTCACCGTCCATGAGCTCGTTCAGAGCGATGTCGGTTGACTTT
>DAIPLH010000007.1:0-10402 GCA_036769325.1 Bacteroidota bacterium | reverse complement strand
GGTCAGGATTGACCTCATTCTCTTCGCTGGTCTCAGGCTCCACCTTGGTCGAGAACAACTCAACACGCTGGTTGAATTCAATCTTCAATTCCTCATTGATCTGTCTCGCCCTCTTCGATGCAACCACAATCGCTTCGTGAATGTTCTTTGTGGTCTCGATGAATTTCTCGAGATCAACCGGTTTGAGCGGCATGAATACTCCTTTGTTTTATGCTTGAAGGTAACTCTGAATAATCGTGTTTACTTCTCTGACTGCCGTGGCGAGATCATCGTTGATCACCTGATGCTCGTACAGTTTTCCCATCTCCAGCTCCATTGGAACCCGCCGGAGCCGCATGGAAAGAACCTCCTGAGTCTCCGACTTCCGCTTCAGCAAACGCTGATGCAGGACCTCCACGCTGGGGGTCCGGATAAAAATCAACAACGTTGACGGGTACTCCCGCTTGATCGAGAGTCCTCCGTTGACATCCACATCGAAGATGAGGTGGCGGTTGTCTCTGATCGCGCGGTCCAATTCACTTTTCAATGTCCCATAGTAATTGCCGAACAACTCTTCCCATTCAACAAACTCCCCCGCCTCAACCCTTCTGAGGAATTCCTCCTTCGACAGAAAGTAATAATCCTCCCCTTCCTGTTCACCATCCCTTTTCTGACGTGTCGTCGCAGAAACAGAAAACCTCAGTGATGGCTGGAGTCGGATCATCTCCCGCGCAATCGTGGTTTTCCCCGATCCGCTCGGTGCTGAGATGACGACAAGCTTTCCGTGCCCCGAACCGTTGTTACCGGCAGGCATCACTATTCAATGTTCTGAAGTTGCTCCCGGATCTTCTCCAGCTCCTCCTTCATTCCCACAACGAGATGGGCAATCTCTGCGGATGACGACTTTGAGCCGATGGTGTTCGCTTCGCGATTCATTTCCTGGACAAGAAATCCAAGCTTTCGTCCTGCCGCTTCCGATGACTTCAGGGCTTCCAGGAAGAATTTGTTGTGGCTCCGGAAACGGACACACTCCTCGGTGATATCCAGCTTGTCTGCAAGGAGAACAAGTTCCATCTCAAGACGGCCATCGTCGACTTCCTGTTTTTCCATCAGCTGCATCGCCCTTGCGCGAAGGCGCTCGCGTTCTGCAGGAACCTGGCTCTTTGCGAGCGACTCAGCCTTTTCAATTTCATTCTCAAGATTCCTGACCCGTTGCGTCAGATCCTTGCCAAGTTCTCCGCCCTCGTCCTGTCGCATCCGGATCAAGCCATCTAGTGCTTCCTGAGTCGCCTTTTCCAAAAGCTTCCATTCAAGCTCGTCCACTTCAACGGCGCCATTCTGTTCGAGGATATCTGAGAATTGAAGCAAGTGTTCAATCTTGACACTCTCCTTGAGCTTGACTGCCTTGCGGAGATCCTTCAGAAGGCGGTGATACGCCTTTGCCGCGGCAACATTGACGCGCAGAGGGATGGCGCCATCGCTGGCCCGGTCTGCAGTGACGACAATGGTGATCTTTCCCCTGCTGATGCGCTTGCGTATCAGTTCCTTGAGGTCGTTCTCGCGAACGGACAACGATCTCGGAAGCCGGGCAGCAACATCGAGGAACCTGTTATTGACGCTCCTGACCTCAACCGCAATTGTGACCCCTGCTTCAGAGGCCTCACCACGGCCGAAGCCGGTCATACTGGAAACCATACGTTCTCAAGGTGAATGTGAAAGGGGTTTATAAGGTACGAAAATGGCTCCCTATTCGCAAAGGTTGAAGGGATCAGGTAGTGCAAAAGGACTTGAACACTACCAGGGATCACTCTTTCCACTCACCGGGTCTCTGTAGCAGAAAACCATCGGCCTTTGCGACCTTTTCCGGGAAGAGGCTTTTCGCTACCGTTGCCCTGCCGATTTGGAACGAATCATGAGCAAGTCGCTTCAACTGTGCAGAATGACGTCTGGGGGGGAATGCCACAGTGACCCGTTTTTCGCTGAACAGTCTTCTTATTGCCACTATTGGAGCAGTAAGATCACTGTCCGCTGAAATCAAGAGCGCAGAGTCAAAACCGTCCTGATATGCATCCGCCAACATTTCGACCGCAATATTGACATCCGTCATTTTCTCATTGGGGACCAAAACCCTATTTCCACACTTCCGGCACCATTGAGGGTTTGTCTGGTAATGACCGTAGTATATCTGAAAATCGCTTAGGGTTTCCAACGCCTCGAGAAATGTGGTCTGTCTCCTTTCCTTTTCGGCTGGATAGGCAACACGGCTCGTGAAGTACTTTGTGAAGACAAGTTCCTGGCCTGACTGCAGAAGATTTTGTGAAAGCAATTGTACATTAAGCCAATAGAACCGCTTCCACCCTGCTGATCTGAGACCAAAATACAGGTTAAACCCATCTATGTATGCAACAACACGCTTTCTTGTTGTGATGTCTTGACTCTTGTTTTCTTGAGTTGTATACTGTGGTTGAAGTCTTACAGCACCGGTGTTAGTAGCGCCGGTCCGACGGTCTCAGGCATTAGCTTGGGACCGTTTTTTGTTGATAGATGACCAGGGGTCACCAGTTGCTGTTCTTCTTGAAAAAAGCTCAATCCCCGCTGAAACTGTATTCGTCGCCCTTCACCCAGATTGGAATCTTTAGAAAACCGCCGACTTCGCTCAGGTTGCTGTGCCCGGCGGTTCGAAATGTGTAGTTGAAGTAGGGAACGACGATCGCCCAAAGATACGGTGTTACGTTGACGCCCCAATCAATGGCCCCTGCTTCAACAATCATAGTTGGGCCGATTGCTAGAAAAAGGTACTCACCACCAATGTGATAGCGCACCCTATCAGCGTTCTTGCAATAGTCCACTGATGCCAGTATCCCATAAGCGAATGGCCGATCAGATGTCTCGCCAACCCTGGTGTAACTAACCTCGATCCCCACAGTCGCACCGCCGTTCTCACCGAAAGTATATCCGAACTTGATTCCTGGATTGAGATAGTAACCGTCCTCCGCAAAAAGAGAACACGGGCAGGCCAATATCAGAAGAAGCAACAGATGTCGGAACGGGTTTACCCTGCTCTTCAATCAACGACTTGGAGTGAGTCAAGCTCCTCTACAATCCGAGACTGTCCGGTCTTTCTCCAGGCTTTGATGATTCCCACGTTTGGTGTGATGAAGAGTTGTGCAACCATCTCTCCCGCAGAGTAAATGTCATACCTGACGCAATTGAACGACCCCGCCGGTACAACGATGTTCACACTCAGACTGGCGGTGTGTAGTGTGTAAGCCCTATAAACAAGGGTGTCTCCTGGAAACGTGGGGAACGAGAGCAGTTGCGAAACATTGGGAGGCGACGGTCCCGGCGGTGGCGGGAGAGGAGAAATACCATAGACACCATCAGGCAAGTTCGTCCACAGGGTCACATCCAAGTATGGAAAAATGAAATTGCTTATGGAATGATAAGTTACATCGGCAATTGTATCGGGAGCTCCGACAGTCATCGTGAGACCCGAGGAGTCTGTCACAATTCCAGCAGAATCAAGAGTAGTCTGCTGATACTCCCATGAGTTCCCTTCTGTTAATGGCAGAGCCACTCCCGGATCACCCATCGACACTGTCACAGAGTCAGTATGGCAGGAGCTCACTGACAAGCACATGGTGAAAAGGGTATTTGTTACCGTTACTTTCATGTTGTCCGTTCAGTCGGCTTCCTACGCCAAAAGCCTGCCTCGGCGCCTAACCTTCTTGCCCCTTGCTTCTGACCTCCGTCCTCTGCCTTCTACCCTCTATCCTCTACTCTCCACCCTCTTGCTTTCTGCAGCCCTCCTCCCTCCCCTCAATCTCTATCGTTCAACCTCCCGAATCTACCTACACGCTACCCGCTTGTCAAGACGCTCCGGACACTACTTTCCAACCGATTTCCCACCGGGTTATCAACAGTTTATCCACCGGCAGAACCGGCCAGCCTTGGGAAATAAGGGGGTTTTCGATATATTTATGCACATCTCTCAATGATCAGCAACTACTATACGCTCGCCTCTCTAACATCTCTGCTTGACTCCAGGCTTGCACATCAACGCATCCAGGCAATCTTCACGCAGGACCGGGGGCAGATTGTGATCAATGTTGAATCGGTTGGATGCCTCATTATTTCGTGTCAGCCCGGCCAGAATGCACTTTACCTTCATCAGCGATTCATGCGGGCAAAGATGAACACTGTTGACCTCTTTCCCTCCTGTCATGGGAAGGTGATCAGACAGGTTACGATTCATCCTTCCGACAGGATTGTTACTATTGCACTCGACTCCGGCGCGCAACTCGAGGCATCTTTCTTTGGAGGATCCGCGAATGTCGGCTTGCTGGCGCCTGACGGCAGCTTAGTCTCGTCTTTCAAGCGAAGGAAGGAGCCGACAACACCATCCGAAATGCCGGCTGGGGAGCCGTCAGTTGGGAAAGACTCCGATCCGCAGGATGCAACTGTGCCGACATTCCTCAAGCGAGCGTATCCGCTGCTTGGGCCATTGCTTGTCCGGGAAGCAATGAAGCGTGCGTCAATCTCCGGAACATTGCGGTATGGGAATCTGACCGGGGAGCAGAAGGAATCTCTTGAGTCATCAATCCGGGAAATCCTGAACGATCTCGGTTCACCCCGTCCAAGAATCTATTTCCCGGAAAAGGGGGAACCGGAATTCTCAATCATTCCACTGCAGCAATTTTCAGGGGTTCGTGAAGAACGCTCTGAGGATCTCAATGATGCAATACGCACCTTTAT
Organism: Bacteroidota bacterium; assembly: GCA_036769325.1. Taxonomy (GTDB): domain Bacteria; phylum Bacteroidota; class Ignavibacteria; order UBA10030; family UBA6906; genus DAIPLH01. The sequence goes on along the minus strand of DAIPLH010000007.1, from coordinate 5,668 downwards.
CGGAAAGACCTATTCCACAAAGAGCATCGAGAATCATCAGCATCGCCTGGAGAAGCAACTGAAAACAATGCTGGAAAAAGCAGCAAGGACAAGCGAGGCAATGGAAGCAGACAGGAACCTGTCTCAAAGATCAGATGAGTACGAACAGTTTGGCAAGCTCCTGCTCAGCAGCCTTACAGAAATAAAACCGGGCATGGAGAGTATCACGCTGACCGCAAATGGAACACCGGTAACGATTCCACTTCAGCGGGACCTCACGCCCACCGCCAACGCGCAACGGTACTTCGACAAATCAAAACGATCGCGCACGGCAAGGAAACAGGCCGATGAGCGACTGATCTCCGTACGGGAGCGGGTCACACTCCTCCGGTCGCTTCTCACGGACCTCGCTTCAACACCTGACCCCAACGAATTCCTCAAGACCCGATCGAAGGATCTCGAGGAGTTGGGTCTTGCAGAGAAGCAGGCTGCAGCCGCAAGCCTGCCGTTCCGGATCTATCATGTTGAAGGCGGCTTTGAAGTCTGGGCCGGCAAGAACAGCAAGAGCAACGATGAGTTGACGATGAAACATGCACGCCCGAACGACCTCTGGTTCCATGCGAGAGGAGCTGGCGGATCGCATGTGGTTCTCAGAGTGAACAGCGCAAAGGGTGAGCCGGGCAAGAGGGCGAGAACCCAGGCCGCTTCCATCGCGGCATATTTCAGCAAGATGAAGGGTGCGAGGATGGTTCCTGTGGCCATGACGCACAAGAAGTACGTCAGAAAACCAAAAGGTGCACCAGCCGGTACGGTAGTCATCGAACGCGAAGAGGTGATCATCGCAGAGCCGAGACTACCTGAAGGATAGTTCGTATTTTCTCCCCAGTTTTCGCCCAGTGCCAGCAAATGACCTGAAAGGAATCCCATGAAATCCAAGAGATCGCCGCTGAACCCTGCATCCCTGGGCCTTGCCACACGCGCAATCCATGGACAGAAGCTCCACGCCTATCAGGGACCCGTGGCGACACCGATAGTTCAGACATCGACGTACCGTTTCAAAGACTCCGGTGACGCGGTTCGCTACTCACAGGGCGACCCGAATGTCTTCGTCTACACCCGCTATCACAATCCCACCGTACGCGAAGCCGAGGAACGGCTTGCGCTTGTGATGGGGAGTGAGAAAGCATTGTTGCTGTCATCAGGAATGGCTGCCATCTCAACAGCTGTTTTCTCTCTTGTTAGTGCCGGCGATGAGATCATCAGCACTCCCGCGCTCTACGGAGGGACATATAGATTTTTCCGCGATACCCTTCCCCGGCATGGCGTCTCCGTTCGATACGTCTCAGCAAAGGAAATCGGCACCATCCCGGGTCTCATCCCCGCTGCAACGAAGCTTGTGTACTTCGAGACACCGACAAACCCAACGCTGGATATTGTTGACATTGCGAAACTTGTGAAAGGTGTCAGAGAAGGGGCCCGCCGCAGCGGAGCCGACGTTACAATCCTGATCGACAACACCTTCGCCACAACGTTGAGTCAGAACCCATTCCACTATGGCGTCGATGCAATCGTTGAGAGCGGAACAAAATACCTTGGCGGACATAGCGATATCATGGCCGGGGTCCTTGCCGGCAAATCATCCTTCATCAAAAAAGTGCACGGTAGCTTGAAACACTTCGGCGGGTGTGCCGATCCTTTCGCGGCGTTCCTGCTGCTGAGAAGTCTCAAGACGTTTCAGCTGCGCGTGGAACGTCAAAACAAGAACGCACTCGCTCTTGCCCGGTTCCTCGGGAAACACCGTCAGGTCGCCAGGGTCCTCTATCCGGGACTCCCTTCGCACCCGGGATATCGCATTGCCAGGAGGCAAATGAAGTCCTATGGCGCAATGGTGACTATTGAAGTGAAAGGAGGGGTACGGTCGGCAGTCACCGTCTGCGATTCGTTGCGCATTGCTGTCAACGCAATGTCGCTGGGAGGCGTCGAAACTCTTGTAAGTATCCCCGTCTACTCATCCCACGTCAACATGTCAACAACGGAGCTCCGTCACCATGGAGTAACTCCGGGAATGATCCGAATTTCAGCGGGCATCGAAGACATCAAGGACCTGCAGGAAGACTTTGCGCTGGCGCTGGATCAGATCAAACGGTGATTCCGCATAGAGCAGGAACTTCAAAGTCCACGTTTAGCTAAAGCACCGCCGGGTACTCGTATCAGCGAGTGGTCATCACTCAAAAGTGCATGATTTTCTTGATTTCCAGACGCTTTTTGCGTATCCTTTTTGACTCAGTCCGCCCCTGTATTTACATCCAATGAACAACAAAGGAGTTTGGTGTCATATGCTTTCCTCGAAGTCTATTATCCCCGCAGTTCTGTTTGCCCTTCCCCTCGTTGGTATTCTCAGCTGCGCGCCGGCCCGTCAGGACGTGCTTGTGGCGAGCGTTGGAGAAGACGAAATCACGTTGGGAGAGTATGAGAATCTGTTTATGAAAACGAGCGCCAGCCGGGAAGCCGCTGACCAGTCCTCCATGGAAGAGCGGGAGAAATTTCTCGACCTTCTTACCAATTTCCGCCTCAAACTCCTTGATGCGTACGCAAGCGGACTTGACAAGGATCCTGAAGTGCTAGGTGAGATCAATATGTACAAAGGGAGTCTCGCGACCTCATTCCTGATGGACAGAGAAGTTTCACGGCCAGGGATCCGGGGTCTGTATAACGAAAAGCAGACCGAGTATCATGCGAGCCACATTCTTCTCGATCTTCCTGCAACGGCCGGGCCTACTGATTCCACAGCTGCCTATGCAAAGGCGAACGAGCTGATTGCCCGCCTCGCAGCCGGCGAGGATTTCGGGAAGCTTGCAACGGAGTTTTCGAAAGACCCGACGGTGAAGGAAAACCGCGGGGATCTCTATTACTTTTCAGCAGGTCAAATGGTCCGCCCTTTTGAGGAAGCCGTGGCAACCATGAAACCAGGTGAGGTCAAGGCCAGCCCGGTTTGGACCCAATATGGGTTGCACATCATCAAGCTGCACGACAAACGGCCATCCTCTGGCGAGATTCGCTGCAGTCATATTATGAAGCGCTTTTCGGGACCCGATCCAACGCCGGAGGATACCGCAAAGGCATACGCTGCAATTAACCTCGTTCGGGACAGCCTTCAGACGGGTGGCGATTTCACTCAACTCGCCAGGCGAAACTCTGAGGATCCCGGCTCAACCCCGAGTGGAGGGGATCTTGGTTGGTTCTCGCGCCGCCGGTGGATTCCCGAGTTCGATGGACAGGCATTCCTTCTTGATACAGCACAGGTATCCGGAATCGTTCGCTCCCGTTACGGCTATCACCTTATCAAGTGTACCGGAAAGCGGCCTCCGAAGACCTTTGAAGAATCCGAAAAGGAAATTCAGAAACTTTACGAACAAAGCCGGTACGAAGAGGACAAGAGACGGTTCATGGATCGGCTCCGGACAGAGACCGGATTTTCGATTGATCAGTCTGTGGTGACCCGGTTCATCGGTGAGGTCGACACGATGAGCTCTATGAGAGACGTCCACTGGGCTGACAGCCTCACTCCCGAGCTCCGCAAAAGCGCACTCTTTCATTTTCGCGAGAGGTCGATTTCGGTCGACAGCACTGTAAGGCTCCTGAGGCTTCGACCCGACCTGACCTCCACTTCACTCCGCCCGACACCCTTCCGCGGGGCGATTGACAAGATCGGCGAGCAGTCAATTTTCCTCGTCAAAGCCGAGGATCTGGAAAAGGAAAACCCTGAATTCAAATCCCTGATGAATGAGTATCTGGAAGGAATCCTCCTGTACCAGATTGAGCAGGAAAAGGTCTGGAATCGTGTCGCCGTGACCGACTCTGCATTGCACGGGTATTTCGACGCAAACCGCGATCGGTTCACTTTCCCCGACAGAGTGGAATTCAAGGAAATCCGGGCGGCAGATGACTCCATCGGACGAGCCTTCCTCGCGCAGATCAATAAAGGTGTGAGTTTTGAAGAGATCGCAAAAGCCGATTCCGTAAGGATGGGAGAAAAGAATTCCAACAAAATGACGTTTGGTCGGAACTCTACGAAAATGTCGAAGCAAACACTGTCAACTCTGAAGACAGTCGCCAAGGATTTGACATCCGATACCCGTCTGAGAATAAACCTCATCGCTCATCCCGACAGTTCGGGCGGAAAAACGAAGAATATCAGTCTCGCGACGAAGAGGCTGGATGCCATCAAGGCTCGTCTCAGCGGGAAGCTCGGAATCCCGGAGAGTCGAATTTCGACATTCGTTCGACCTACCAAAGCCGATTCCCACGATGACCATGCCAGCCATGCGCACGCAACACCGGTTCCAAATGACACCAAGGTGGCAGAAGAAAATGCCAGACTCAACAACGAGATCGACATCGATATCGTCGGTCGCAGAGCCGCTGTCGTCGGAAAGGTGGAGACGCTCCTGACTCCGATCGATCAGGATGAACGGAGCAAGATGGCAAATCAGCTTCAGCCCAACGGCGTATCACAGCCATTCCGTTACAAGAATGGTTATTCGATTGTCCGATTCCTGAAACGTGAACCCGCACGGCAGAAGACATTTGAAGAAGCGGGGACTGAAGTATCCAGCGCGTTCCAGGAATATGAATCGAAGCGGCTTGAGGCTGAATGGTTGAATGAGCTGCGTACGCGCTATCCTGTGGTGGAGCACAAGGAGGTCCTGGGCCAGGCATTTTCTGTCTCTGAATAGCGAAATGGTCTCGCCGGTGGGTTTGACTCTGTGCTGAGGTACGCGGTTGTGAGTGGCGCAAACATTCTTTGTCGCACGATGATTGCTGTGCTTCCTGTCCTCGTTTTCTCCGGATGTGGTCAGGAGAAGGAACCGCAGGACTTTGTAGCGCGCGTCGGAGCGTCGCTGCTGACACCAGACGACCTTCTGTTGAAGGGAGGGGTCCGGTCCGATTCCTCTCTTGCCGCGAGGAACTACATCAACGAGTGGGTCTCAACTGAGCTCCTCTACAATGAAGCTGTCCGCAGAAACCTGGACAAATCGGAAGCCGTTCAGAAGCGAGTGCAGAACGCCGGCAAGCGGCTTGCCATCGAGGCACTTCTCGACGAAGAGCTGTTCCAGGATTCGACCGGAATCGCCGATGAGGAGATCACGCGCTACTTTGCAGATCACAAGGCTGAGTTCACTCTTGCCGAAAACGTGGCTCTGGTCAGCTTCGCTCTTTTCGATGACCGGGGCGTAGCCAATACCTTCCGGTCCGGAATTGTCCGTGGCTCTTCCTGGGACCAGGCTACCGAACAAGCGCGGACCGATACGCTCATGGCCCGTCACCTGGTCCAGCTTTCTGAACGGAACTACCACACTGCTTCAACGCTGTTCCCTGGAGAGCTGTGGAAGGTCGCCCGCACCATTACTCCGTCAAGCGTTTCCTTCGTCATCACCACCGACCAGGGTCACTATGTCCTCTACCTTCATGAATTCCGGAAGGCAGGAGAAAGCCCGGACCTGCCCTATGTCATCCACGAAATCCATGGCCGTTTGTTGATTGATGGACGACGGAAGAAATATGAGGCGTTGCTCCGCGACCTGCGATCCCGTTTTCCCGTAGAAGTACGTCCGTTTGCACAATCATCGGAGACCGAAGGGGAATGACTCGCCTAACAGGGCTGGAAGTTTTTCTGACAGTTCTTTCC
>DAIPLH010000207.1:5377-5759 GCA_036769325.1 Bacteroidota bacterium | reverse complement strand
AATCATCTGACTCGTGTGGAACGTTCCCTCTCCCCCCGTAATGCCCTGCACAACCAGCTTCGTTTTCTTGTTAACAAGAATACTCATAGCGCCTTGCTCATTTCGTTTTGGTGTATGTTTCTGTAAGATAGAAAATGACGGCCGCCAGTTCCTCCTCCGAACATTCAAGACCGTTTTCGACCATCCGGCCGACAAGCTCGACGGCTTCTTCCTGTGATGCAGGTGGCGCCTTCTCGAGGTTCTTTAACCCATGACATTGAGTGCAGAGTTCCTCAAACATTCCCTTTGCGGAAGAAAGGTCTACAGTCGCGGGCAGTGGGACAACAACAGTGTGGGCGGCGCGGACTGCTGTCCCAGCAATCCGACCGCACAAAGACCGACC
>DAIPLH010000207.1:0-5367 GCA_036769325.1 Bacteroidota bacterium | reverse complement strand
CCTTTTTCAGACTGAAAGATTTCTGCAGCTCCGGAGAGATGGCGATAAGATACGCGGAGACACTCCACTGTTCCTCTTCCAATAGTGGATCAAACACCGCGCGGGAAGCCATCCGTTGGACGGTCTCAACCCAGTTCTGGGGAGTCCGGGGCCGAAGCAACACGGTTCTGAGGTCGTGACACTGAACGCATTTCTGCAGCAAGACGTCACGGCCGTCCTCGAGGGTCCTGACCGTGGCAAGATCCAGAAGGTTGACACTTTCCGGAAATCCGGCCCGCGGGAGAAGGCCTTTCACTCTTTCGATGTTTTCATTGCTGAACGCATTGCCCCCCACCGCGCTCCTGTGCAGGTAAAGCTCTTTCATCGCGAAAGGAACGGAGAGCCCTACAAGCAGGAAGGTGCAAATGAGAAGTGATGTGCCGAGGAATGGAACAAGGGTTGGTTCGAGATGCCTGAAATAGCGGACAATGGCAATCTTTACAACAAGAACAACACCGATGGTCATCCCCAGAACGAGGTGGACAACGGTCCGTGCAGGAAATTCGATTTCGTACGACCACAGGCGCGGCACCATCTGAACCATGAGGTAGCAATAGATTGCCGCATAAACATAGCCGAGCACCCGATGGAGAAGCATCAGTCCCCTCGGGGCCATGCTCCTCATCTTCTCGTGATCAAAGGAATAACCCCAGAGCCGGTACATCAGGAATGTGCTGGCCAGGCTGACGATCAGGAAAGCGATGCCAAGGAGAGCGTTGCTGAATGTATCCGTCACGCAGGCCTCTCTTCAAGAAAATCACCGACCTTCAGGACCGTTGCTTCATCGAAGTGTTTCCCGACAACCTGGATGCCGATTGGAAGTCCCTTCGCATCCCTGCCGCAGGGAACACTGATCGCAGGAACGCCGGCAAGGTTGGCGGACACCGTAAACACATCCGAGAGATACATCTGCAGAGGATCGTCCGACTTCTCACCGAAACGAAATGCGGTTGTCGGCGTCGTTGGCATCACGAGGCAATCGACAGTCTTGAATGCCTTGAGGAAATCATCCTGGATCAGACGACGAACCCTCTGAGCTTTGAGGTAGTACGCATCGTAGTATCCCGCCGAGAGCACATAGGTACCAAGCATGATTCGCCGCTTCACCTCGGCGCCAAACCCTTTGGTGCGTGACATGACGTAGGTTTCTTCCAGTGTTTTTGCATCCGGGTGACGATACCCGTAGCGTGCGCCGTCATACCGCGCAAGGTTTGAGGAGGCTTCCGCGGTCATGAGAACATAATAAGTGGAGATGTGGTAGCGGGCGTGAGGAAGATGAACATTCTGGATTATTGCTCCGGCGGACCTCAGAGAATCCACCCCTCGTTCAAACACAGTCCGCACATCGGCGTCGAGTCCGTCCCCTAAAAATTCTTCCGGGACACCGACGCGAAGACCTTTGACATCGCGGGTGAGCAATGACGGGTAGTCAGGCACCGGCTCACCGGATGAGGTGGAATCCTGTTCATCGTGCCCGGCAATGACTTTCAGTACCAGCGCAGCATCTGCTGTGGAAGACGCAAACGGACCGATCTGATCGAACGAGGATGAGAGAGCAACGAGTCCGTACCGTGAAACCCTGCTGTACGTCGGCTTCAGGCCGACAATCCCGCAGAGCGCTGCAGGCTGGCGGATGGAGCCGCCGGTATCCGTTCCAAGTGCGGTCTGCGCCATACCCGCAGCGACTGCCGCGCATGAACCACTGCTGGATCCGCCCGGGACACGCGTCGTGTCCACCGGGTTCAGCACGGGTCCGTAGGCAGAGTTTTCCGAGGAAGACCCCATTGCGAACTCATCCATGTTGGTCTTCCCGATCAGGATGGCGTCCTGCGAGCGGAGCCTGCTGACTGCGGTTGCGTCGTACATCGCCACGAACGGTTCGAGGATTTTCGATCCACACGTTACCCTCTCTCCGCGGAGACTCAGAACATCCTTTATTGCAACTACCATCCCGGCCAGGGATCCTGCCTGACCCTCAGAAAACTTCCGGTCTACCTGACGCGCCTGCGCAATCGCTTTTTCTCCGAATACAGAGAGAAACGCGTTCAGCTTGCTGCCGGCCTCTATCCTGGACAAATACTCCGCGGTGATTTTCTCGCACGAGGTTTTTCCGGATTCGATCGCACGGCGTGTTACGTCGTAGGTTTCTTGCTTCACAATGGATTTCCTGGAACCGGTATTCCGGGGAATGATGGAGAGGAACGAAAATGCAGACTGCCGTCCCCGAATGGACGGAAACGGTCAGACCTCTTACTTCTTCTCTTTCGGCTTATCGTCTTTCCGGATCTCCCCTTCGACCTCGTCCTGGATTTCCCTTGTTGCTTTCCGGAATTCGCGTATCCCCTTCCCAAGGCCCTGAGCAAGTTCGGGCAATTTTCTTGCTCCGAAAAAGAGAAGGATAACCAGCACAATGAGGATTATTTCCGTGGCGCCGAGATTGCCCACCTGTCACCTCCCGCTTTGATGTGTTGAGAGCACCGGCTCGTAGGCCGGTTCGAGAAAACTGTTGATCATCGATTCAAGGATTTTACGTCCGTCGGTATGACCGAGGAGTGGATCAGAGGCACGCTCGGGATGGGGCATCATGCCCATGACGTTCCCGGCTTCATTCATGATGCCTGCAATGTTAGCCAGCGATCCGTTCGGGTTCGACTCTTCAGTCAGCTTGCCGCTTGTGTCGCAATATCTGAAGAGGATCTGGTTCTTTTCTTCAAGCCGGCGAAGGGTTGCAGGGTCAGTGAGATAATTTCCATCGCCATGGGCGACGGGTACCCGGAGAATCTCTCCTTCAGCACACCGGTTGGTAAACCGGGTCGAGTTGTTCTCCACCCTGACGCGAATGTAACGGCAGACAAAACGGAGTGAACTGTTCCGGAGGAGAACTCCGGGAAGGAGTCCGGCCTCAACCAGAACCTGAAACCCATTGCAGATCCCGATGACGGTTCCGCCGTCGTTGGCAAAAGGTATAACCTCGTTCATGATGGGAGAGAACCGGGCAATGGCTCCGCAACGGAGGTAGTCACCATATGAGAAACCGCCGGGAAGGATGATGGCATCACATCCCTTGAGGTCATGGTCCTTGTGCCAGAGGAATACAGCTTCCTGACCCAGGAGAGTCTTGAACGCGTAATAGGCATCATGATCACAATTTGAGCCTGGAAAAACGACGATACCAACTTTCATCGGGCTTATCCCTTTACCACTTCGAGAGAGAAATCCTCCATGACCGGGTTCGCGAGCAGTTTCCGGCAAACCTCTTCGGCCGCGCTCCGCACCTCTTTTTCGGAAGGACGGTCAATCCTGAATTCAACATACTTGCCAATACGGACATCCTGGACACCGGAGACGCCGAGAGTCGAGACAGCATGCTCGACTGCTTTTCCCTGGGGATCGAGGATTGATTTCCGGAGAGTGATATGGACTTTAGCTAAATACATGAAGAGCCTTAGGTAGTGCTGAGGTTGAAACTCGAAATTCGAATATCGCCCGCCCTCGGCCGAGCCTCAGGCGAGGCCGGGGAAATCCGAATCAAATCTGAAATCCGAAATTCGAAATCTGAAATCAGGAATCCGAAATCTTCTCTACAAATCTATCTGGCTTGGTGCAGCCTCTTCGTCCTCCTCCTCGGGCTCAGGCGCATGCTTCACGAGGCGTTGGGCGGCGACTGCCAGGTAGCGAACCAATCCGATCAGGATAAACAAGAGAAACAACGGGAGGATCGCGCCGCCTCCTGTCGCAAACACTACAACCACCGCGAGGGCGAGGAAGACATACTTCCACGGCTCCTTCTCAATCGATCGTCTGGAAATCTTCGGCAGCGTGTCATACTTCACCTTGCTGACCATGAGGAGCGAGAGCATGATGACAAGAGGAGCCAGCAGTGTGGCCGCGCTCCCAAGCCCCTTCACATCCTCCCAGAAGTTCAGCACAAACGATGCGATGGTCAGAGCACTCGCAGGAATGGGGAGACCGATGAAGTGGTCCTTATCGAATCCGACAAGTTGAGAATTGAACCGGGCAAGCCGAAGTCCGCCGAAAATCATCAGCAGCGAGCTGATGATGATGCCCGCAGTTTCCAGACGGAAGAGTTCTGCCTGATACACAAGAAATGCCGGGGCTGCACCAAAGGAGATGACATCCGACACGGAATCGATCTGGACTCCAAAATCTGAAGACGACTTGGTGATTCTTGCCATCACGCCGTCCACAGCGTCAAACCCCGCGGCAAGGACAATCAGCCATGAAGCCGAAATGAAGCTTCCCTGGCTGGAATAGATAATGGCCATAAACCCGCAGAACATGTTCAGAACAGTGAAGAGGCTCGGAACGACTGCACGGGTGATTTTCATAGCATCCTTTTCACCGTGAAACAACCGACTGTCATGACACCTCTGCCACGACAGTGCTTCCCGCGACGGCCACATCCCCTACTTTCACTTTCACAGTGGCATGTTTCGGGACGAAGATATCCACTCTCGAGCCAAACCGTATCATCCCGAAGCGTTCTCCGGCTTTCACATTCAAGCCTTCCTGGACCTCGGCAATGATCCGACGTGCGACGAATCCTGCAATCTGCTTAAAGAATACTCTGAACTTTCCGTTTGCAATCCCTATGTGCGTCCGTTCATTCCTGAGTGACGACTTATCGTCAAACGCCACAAGGTACTCACCCGGAATATAGCGGTAATAATCAACTTTACCACTGATGGGGATCCTGTTCACATGGACGTTGAGCGGTGACATGAAGATGCTCACTTCAACCGCCTCTTCTTTCAAATACTCATCCTCCCTGACGGGACGCACCTGAATCACCTTTCCGTCTGCCGGAGAAATAATGAGATTCTCCCCCGGAGGTGTTGTCCTTTCTGGATCCCGGAAGAAATTCAGCGTGAAGCCGAAGAGGGCGACAAGAAGCAGGCTGACCGGGAGCGCGATCCAGCTTTGATCAACAAGGGTCCAAACCAACCAGTTTCCACCAATAGCCAGAACGGCTGTGATAGCAATTGCGTCGTATCCATATCTGGTCATGTACCCGGGGACTCCACAGGAACATCTTTCATAAAATTCTCCCGTCGGGAACCAGCGGAACAGAGGATGAAAAATGGGATGGGCAATTGCGACGCCTGCCGGAGGTGCTTTCTGAGCCACACTCAGACTCTTTCAGATGCGCTGTCAGTGGTTGGTCGGAGCACTTCAGCGTGATGGAAACGCTGTTTTTCACGCACTAATCTAAGAAAGAGGTGTTTGAAAGTCAACGAACTAGCCAAACAGACTGAACCGCCAAGGTACTGTGTTAATAGTCAAGTCGTGACTAGGGGAAGGTTGTTT
>DAIPLH010000206.1:0-5811 GCA_036769325.1 Bacteroidota bacterium | reverse complement strand
AGGATACATGACGCCCGGGCCCAGGCACGAGCGGACTGCGCCTATGTCGATTGTCGCCTGGGCCATAAGGTCGCCCGTCGGGGTAACCTGATAGAAACTCAGCGGCATTTTCTGGAGATGTTTCAGAAAGTCGTTCCTCAGGTCGTACTCAACATGGCGTGAAACAACGATAATCGTCTGCCGCGTGAGAAACGTAAAGATCCCTGCAATCAACGAGAACCCCACTACCATCCCTGCATATTGCAGAAGGGCCGAGGCGTCCACAGAGCCGGACGTGATCCCTTCCTCGAGAGAATCGATGGACCTCCCGATGACGAACGGCTGAACCACGGTGAAGATGTTGCTCATCAGGACCGTCAGAAAACCCAGCCACAGGGTTTTCCGGTACCGGGCCAGGTATGGAATTAACCTCAGGAGGGGCTTCATCGCGATGCTTTCCGCCTGGGCCGTGGAGGCGAACTCAGTGTCTCGCGGTATTGCCTGATTCGTTCCTCTGCAATGCTGACGTACTCCGGCGAATTGTCACAGAGAACAAACCTTCTGCCCGCTTTCATCGCAGCGAGTGCTGTCGTTCCGCTTCCACCAAAAGGATCCAGGATGACTTCATCTCCAAACGTGTACAATTGAATAAGTCTGTAGGGCAGCTCAATCGGGAATGGCGCCGGATGTTTTACTCTGCGGGCCGATTCTGCCGGGAATGACCAGATGCTCTTCGTGAACGAAAGGAATTCTTCATCGGTGATCGTGTTCACTCTCCCCAGCCGCTCCCGTCCATAGGTATCCTTCGAAAAAACCAGGATGTATTCATGAACGTCCCTCAGCGTAGGATTTCCGGCGGACTTCCAGCTTCCCCATGCGGTTGATGTTCCTGCACTGGCTGATTTGTCCCAAATGATTTCCCCTCTCATGAGGAAATCAAGCTTGTGCATTTCATCGATGATGTGGCTATGCAAAGGGATATACGGCTTTCGTCCAAGATTTGCGACGTTGATACAGATGCGTCCTCCGGGAACGAGAACTCTCCGGCATTCACAGAACACTTCGCGCAGGAGCCCAAGATATGCCTCCAGAGTGAGATTCTCATCATACTCCTTCCCCACATTGTATGGAGGAGAAGTAACCATAAGATGGACCGAGTGATCTGGCAACATTGCGAGGTCGCGGCTGTCACGACAGAACACCCTGTTTGCAATATCAGGGGGAAGTTGATTCTCGGAATACTCGACAGCCTCGGGAGATGTCTGAGTCTTGTACAACTGTCTCGCATAGAACGGAGTTGCGTCATGGTTTTCCCGGGCCGCCACTCCAAAGCTTTGCATCCGTGTGGAACTCCTGCGAAGTTTACCCAATGGTCTGAAACCCGGTATAACTGTGAAGGACCTTCGGGATCACGACTTTGCCCTCCGGTGTCTGATACTGCTCGATCAGCGCCGCGACCACGCGCGGAAGCGCAAGCGCTGAGCCATTCAGCGTGTGAACGATCTCCGGTTTGCCCCCGCCTTCAGGGCGATACCGGATATTCATCCGCCGGGCCTGATACGACTCAAAGTTGCTCACCGAGGAAACTTCGAGCCACTTTGCCTGACCCACAGACCAGGCTTCAAGGTCATATTTCTTGGCCTGTGCGAAGCCGAGGTCACCGGCACACATCAGGAGAACCCGGTAGCGAAGTCCCAGCTTTCTGAGGATACCCTCGGCATGATCCCTCAGCCGATCAAGCTCGTCATACGATCGCTCCGGTTCTACAAACTGCACGAGCTCGACCTTGTCGAACTGATGTACTCTGTTGAGCCCCCGGACATCCTTTCCATAGGAACCGGCTTCCCTCCGAAAACACGGCGTGTATGCACAATAGCGGAGTGGCAGCGATGATGCCGGCAGAATCTCATCGCGGTAGAGATTCGTGACAGGAACCTCCGCCGTCGGAATAAGATAGAGGTTATCCCTGGTGGCAACATACATCTGATCTTCCTTGTCAGGCAACTGGCCGGTTCCGGTGACGCTCTCCTCGTTGACCACCAGTGGCGGAGATACTTCGGTATAGCCGTTCGTCCGCGCTTCGTCGAGAAAGAAATTGATAAGCGCGCGCTCGAGTATTGCTCCTTTTCCGAAGTAGACCGGGAATCCCGCGCCGGTGATTTTTGTCCCCCGAGCGAAATCCAGAATTCCAAGTTTTTCCATCAGCTCCCAGTGTGGACGCAATGGGAAGTCGACGGTCAATTCATCACCCCAGACCGAGGTGACCTGATTGTCTGCAGGAGTCTTCCCATCAGGGACGGAGGAATGAGGAATATTCGGAATCTGGAGCAGCAATGAATGGAGTTCTGTTTCAATGTCCCGAAGCGTGATGTCAGATTTCTTGATCTCCTCTGCAACCAGCTTCATGGCAGCAATCAATTCGTCCGCGTTTTCCTTGCCCGCTTTTTTTCGTGCGACGTCTGCGCTCACGACATTTCGTTTGCTTTTCAGCGCTTCAGCATGCTGGATCAGCTCGCGACGTTTCTCATCAAGGCTGAGGACTCTATCTATCGCAGAGACATCCTCACCTTTCCTCCGAACACCTGTGCGGACTTCCTCTGTGTGTTCCCTTATGTAGCGGGTATCAAGCATGCTCCCTCTTCTTACCGTTTCCTGCCAGGAATGGGTGCACTGTCGGGCAGCCGCCGCGCGCTTCGGGAGAGCTGGCCTTTCAGAATCGTCAGCCCTTCCTCGACCGTCGAAGGGCGGTACCCCAGCTCAACCTCTGCTTTCAGCGTCACAAGGCCTGACTTGAGCGGTCGCTGCGCCGGCTGATTCAAGGCGGCGGTCCGTACCGGCGAAATAAGCTCGCTATCAAACCCAAACACCGAGGCGAGTTTCAAAGCAAATTCATAGCGACTGACAATCTCCCTTCCGGCAATATGATACACCCCGGTTCTCTCAAGCTCGACTCCACTGATGATTCCGTGTGCGAGGTCGTCAACCAGAGTCGGGTTTCCCGTCTGATCATCCACCACACGGACCGGGTTTCGCTCTTCGAGATTCCGCACAAGCCACAACGCGAAGTTGCTTTTCACTTCAGCAGCAAAGCCGAACAATACCATGGTCCGCGCAATAAGGTAACGCAGTCCGGAAGCCTTCAACTGATTCTCGCTTGCAAGTTTCGATCGGCCATAATAATTGATCGGCTCCGGCCGGTCATCCTCTGTATACGGGCCGGACTTGCCGTCGAAAATATAGTCTGTTGAAACGTGAACAACCGTTGCATCCTGCCGTTTTGCCGCTTCGATGATATTCTCAACTGCGATGACGTTGATCTTCCAGGCCGCTTCCCTCTCTTTTTCGCATGCGTCAACGTTTGTCATGGCAGCCGCATTCACGATGACGTTGGGCTTGTATTCGGCGACCGCATCCCTGAGCATTTGCTTTTTTGTGATGTCCAGTTCAACGTACGTTGACTCCGGAATCTGCAGGCGCGCAGACGGAGACCGGCCAACGAGGACGAGCCGGTTGGTGGTCCCGCGCGCGAGGAACTCCGTCACCTTCTGGCCGAGGAGTCCGTTCGCCCCGAGAATCATCACCGTAGTGGAATTCACCGGAGAACATCCTCCAGAAGAGCCGACAGGTCAGTTTTCCCGTCCCGATACTTGATGACAAGAGGGGTAGCAACGGAGAGTCCGTGGTCGGTTGCCCACTGACCTTGCAGGCGTCTCGATCCGGGTATGACCACCGCACCTTCCGGAATTGTCAGAGGAGTCGTTCCCGATTTCCTGTACACAGTTTCTTTCACAATATCATAGACCGCAGTTCCGCCTGCAAGGATAACCCCCGCACCCAGAACGGCAGACTTCCTGACAACGGTCCCTTCATACACACCGCAATTTCCGCCAACAAGGACATCGTCTTCGATAATCACCGGAAGAGCTCCAACAGGTTCCAACACACCGCCCACCTGTGCGCCTGCGCTCAGATGGACGCGCTTTCCGACCTGAGCACATGACCCGACGAGGGCGTGAGAGTCGATCATGGTCCCTTCATCGACATATGCACCAATGTTGATGTACATCGGCGGCATGCAGATCACCCCTTTTGCAACGAAGGCTCCTTCACGAATTGCCGATCCCCCGGGAACAAGGCGGACATCGTTTTCGATGGACAGACGCTTCAACGGAAGCGTGTTCTTGTCGAAAAAGCTGAAAGGGTTCTCCCCCTGGATTTGCTCCAGCACCCCGAGACGGAATCCGAGAAGAATTCCCTGTTTCACCCACGTGTTTGGCCGCCACTGACCATCCTTGAATTCTGCCGCCCGGACCCTGCCCTCACCGAGCATGCTCCGCAGCTGCTCAAAAGCACGCAGTGCTTTGTCACGGTGATTCCCCTCAAGAGGTTTCCCGTGCAGTTGCTCTATGGTTTCCCTGAGTTCAGTCATGTCAAAGCGTTGTGTGATCTACAGGAGATTCAGATCCTTCAACACCTTGTCAATCTTTTTCCGGGAGGAGGCGTCAGGAGGAACAAGGGGGAGCCGGTAGTGTTCCTCGATCATTCCCATTCTCGCAAGAACAGCTTTCACCGGTATCGGATTTGATTCAACGAAATTCAGATCCATCAATGGAAGAAGTTTGAAGTGAAGGTCCCGGGCCTTTTCCCACTTTCCTTTCAGCGCATAGCGAACGAGCTCGGAGAATAGCCGTGGCACTTCGTTTGAAACGACCGAAATGACACCATCAGCCCCAAGAGCAACAAGAGGGAGAGTCAGATTGTCATCACCGGACCAGACACCAAAACCGGCTGGACGATGGCGAAGGATTTCCATGATCTGGGAGAAGTTTGCAGAGGCCTCTTTGACGCCGACGATATACGGGATCTCCTCGGCGAGCCGCAAGACAGTCTCGGCCGCGATATTGGAAGCTGTCCTCCCCGGAACATTGTAGACAACGATCGGGATTTCCACTGCATCGGCAATGGCGCTGAAGTGCTCGTAGATTCCCTCCTGCGTCGGCTTATTATAGTATGGAGCCACCGAGAGAATTGCCGTCGCACCCGCTTTCCGGGCTTCAAGGGCAAGTTGAACAGCTTTGTGTGTTGAGTTGCTGCTTGCTCCGGCAATAACGGGAACCTTTCCATTCACCTGCTCAATCACGGCAGTGATGACGCCAGCCTGTTCTTCCTCCCCGAGCGTGGCTCCCTCGCCTGTGCTCCCGACGGGAACAATTGCCTCAACCCGCCCTTTGAGCTGGAAATCTACCAGCTCCCGCAGTGTTGTCTCATCCACCGGCCCATCCTTTTTGAATGGGGTGACGAGGGCTGTGGCCGTGCCTCTGAACAGAAGTTTTCGTTTCATCAATGGCTTTCGTTACGGTAAGATAACATCTTTCATTGTATAGAACCCCTTCTTCCCCTTCAGCCACTCGGCACCAACAAGAGCGCCGAGTGCAAATCCCTTGCGGCTCTTTGCAGTATGAACGAACTCGATGGAGTCACATTCGGAATCAAACAGGACTGTATGCTTGCCGGCAACATGTCCTACCCGCGTCGATGTCACATGAAGTTGCTCCGGCGCCACGCGGCCCCGCGGGGTTTCATGGAGGATGGAGGATTTTCGCTTCATGCTCTGCAGGATGATCGAGCCGAGCGAGAGAGCAGTCCCGCTTGGGCTGTCAACCTTGCCCGTATGATGTTCCTCGTGGATTGACACATCGTACTCCGGATGGGGATCAAGCATGTGTGCTGCATCCAGGATCATCTGGAAGAAAAGGTTGACGCCAAGGGAGAAATTGCTGGCGTGAAGAAAACCGACTTTGTGCTCCTTCACCAGCTTCCTGACCTGGTCAA
>DAIPLH010000205.1:0-5815 GCA_036769325.1 Bacteroidota bacterium | reverse complement strand
TCCAACATACACTTACGGTCATGTCAAGTCTAATCATTTTGTTGGATCGGCACTATTGAGATTTTGTAACCCAGAAACCTGCCTGCTGATTCTATTTCTGGTTGAAATGGGTACAATCACTCCTTGAGTTCTCCATCCTCCAATCATTCCTTCCTCAACTTCTTAATATCCTCCTTTGGAGTATTTCCCATTCAACATTTCAAGAAGGATTCAATTGACCTAACTTGCTGTTTGTATTCTTCCGGGGCATAAGCTGTTCAAAGGACAATTTCTTAGTAATACAACCTGACAGTCTTTTCTTCATTCGTCAGTATAGTTATTGTTGCTTGCCTGATAAGAGACAACGGAAAATAATGGGTTTCAATGATTGAATCTGAAGTGATCTTCACAATAGCCAGCATACCCTCATCGGTGGTCCATGTGTAAGTGTAATCTGTTGCATCTTCAGCGAAAATTAATTCAAATGGAGTACGAGGAGATTCTACAATAACAAAAGTGTGTACTGGTCGAGCTTCGTCCAATAGTGTTTCATAGTGAGAAGCTAGACTGTCTTCTATAGAAGGTCCTGGTGGTCCTTGTTCACCTTCTGGACCTGCTGGGCCTTGTTCTCCCTGTTTGCAACCTACAACAAAGAGGCAGGCAATGGCAAGCAGTACCATGGCTTTCATCCTGGAAATCCCTTTCGATTTTGGTGTTGATTTGAGCATGTTTTTCAGGAATCATTCAATTAAAGCATCCCGGAGGTTTTCGGATGTGATGGGAAACACTCTATTCCTATCAACCTCGATGCGGTTTGGAGGGGGGGTGTTGGCATGACTGAAAGGAGTCTTCATGGTCTCCTGTACAGTGAGCCTCATAGTGGCTGTAAATATACTTCATACTCCAATCTCAGGCAACATCAACAGCGCTAGTTGACTGCGGTAGTTCGTTTAGCAGCTCTTGAGACTCAGGCTTCCATTGAACGCCCCGGCATATGTCCAGCTACAAACTGACATCGTGCAGACATCTCTTCCTCACTCCAATGTTCCCAGGCCCTCCTTTGTAACTTGGGTTGGTTTTTGTACATTTGGCATGATTTTGACACTGACAAGCCCAGGAAATGTGGGTAGTGCCTCAGTTTGAATTTCCATGAACTCTCCCCCTGGCAAGGATCAAACCATTTCCCCCTCCCTTACAAAGGGAGGGGGAACCTGAGTCTCGATAGCTGGGGGAGAGTTGTATGAAAAAAACAAATTGGGACACTACCGTAATGTGAAGGCAGTTCCAGAATTGTGCAGAAATGGATACATTCCAGCTCTTGTCCGCCTTTCAATCCGCCTGAATAGGATGATCCTTTCGCGGGGATGAGGCGTACCCCGCTTCCGAATTTATGAATTCACAGCGAATACTTGTTACGGCTGCACTGCCGTATGCGAACGGGCCCATCCATCTGGGCCATCTGGCGGGAGCGTATCTCCCGGCAGATATCTATTGCCGTTACCAGCGATCGAAGGGAAGGGATGTTCTTTTTCTCTGTGGATCTGACGAGCATGGCGTGCCTATCACCCTCACCGCAGACAAGGAAGGTATCACACCTCAGCAGGTGGTGGACAGATATCACGAGCAAAACAAGGCCGCATTCCTCAGGTTTGGGATGAGTTTTGATATTTATTCCCGGACCTCGCTTCCTCTTCATCACGATACAGCCAGGGAGTTTGTGGTTGATTTCCATCAGAGGGGTATCCTGAAGGAACGGCAGGATCGTCAGTTCTATGACGGGAAGGCGAAGATGTTCCTTCCGGACCGTTATGTGGAGGGAATCTGTCCCGTCTGTGCAAGTCCGGATGCGCGAGGGGACCAGTGTGAAAAGTGCGGATCCTACCTCAACCCGGCCGATCTGCTTCAGCCGCGAAGTAAGATCACCGGAGAGACACCTGTTCTCCGGGAGACAGCTCATCTCTACTTTCCCCTCGGTACATATCAGCAGCGGCTGGAGGAGTACATCAAAGAGAGGGATAAGAGGGATGGATGGAAGGAGAATGTCCTCAACTATTGTAAGAGCTGGTTCCGTGAAGGGTTACAGGACAGGGCAGTGACGCGCGATCTGGACTGGGGAGTGCGGGTCCCTCTTCACGGATATGAACAGAAGGTCCTGTATGTATGGTTCGATGCCGTCCTTGGGTATATCTCAGCCGCCAAGGAATGGTCGAAGGCAAATGGCAAACCCGAGGAATGGAAGCGCTACTGGCTCAGTGATTCCACGAAGTACGTTGCGTTTATCGGGAAAGATAACGTTGTCTTCCACTGCATCGTGTTTCCGGCAATGCTCATGGCATGGAATGACGGCCATGAAGTTCAGTATGTCCTTCCGGAGAATGTTCCCGCGAATGAGTTTCTGAATTTCGAAGGGCAGAAGTTCTCAAAGAGCCGCGGTTGGGGCATTGACGTTCAGGACTTTCTCGCAAAGTATCCCACGGATCCACTGAGATATTATCTCGCATCCGCTCTGCCGGAGTATCGCGACTCGGATTTCTACTGGCGGGAGTTTCAGGCCAAGAACAACAATGAACTTGCCGACATTTTAGGGAACTTCGTCAACCGGAGCATTGCCTTTACCGCCAGGACTTTTGATTCGATTGTCCCGAAGCGCAGCGCATTGAATGATGATGACAAGTCGATTCTTGCACTACTCAGAAAAACTCCGGTCACAGCCGGAGAGTTTTATGAGAAATACCGGTTTAGAGATGGCTTGCTCGAAGTGATGAATCTCGCCAGAGCTGCCAATAAATACTTTAACGATAGTCAGCCGTGGGTCACGGCCAAAACCGACCGCGATCGGTGTTCAACGACCCTGAACATCAGCCTGCAGCTCGTGCGCTCACTTGCAGTCCTGATGGACCCCATCGTTCCTTCCTCGGCGACCGCCATCTTCAAACAGCTCAATCTGGAACAGGACGGCACGTTGAGGTCGTGGGATAGCGCGATGGAACTCCTGGTCCCGGAAGGGCATAACATCACTAAGCCAGAAATTCTTTTTTCAAAGATCGAGGATGAAATGATTGAGAAAGAACTTCAATCGCTCAGAGCGACGCCGACCCCTGCTACGCCTGCAGGGTCGACACCAAATCAGGATGTTCCGAAACCGCGAATTCCCATTGATGATTTTCGAAAGATTGACCTCCGTGTCGCGCGCATACTGGAGTGTGAAAAAGTCGAGAAGTCGAAGAAACTCCTCAGGCTGCAGATTCAGCTGGGAGATGAGCGCCGTCAGGTTCTGGCGGGAATTTCGGAGTTTTACACTCCGGAAAACCTGATCGGGAGGAGCGTGGTCGTTGTTGCGAATCTGGAGCCTGCAAAGATCATGGGGTTCGAATCGCAGGGGATGATCCTTGCCGCCCTGGACCAGAACGGAAAGCTTGTCCTGATGACGACCGGTGATGAAGTACAACCGGGTTCGGTGGTTCGATAATAAATGAAGATCTATACGAAAACCGGCGATCGCGGCGAAACATCCCTCTATGGAGGGCAACGTGTTCCAAAAGATGCCATCCGCATTGAAGCATACGGGACTGTTGATGAACTCAATGCGCTCGTCGGTATTGCAGGGAGCGAGGCAAGGGATCCCGACCTCCGCCGGGTGCTCGCTGAGATTCAGAGCAGACTGTTCGACGTCGGCGCAGATCTTGCCACCCCTCACAGCGGGAAGTCAGCTACTGTCACAAGGATCCAGGATGCTGACGCACAGGCACTTGAGCAACTCATCGATAAGGCAGAGCAGGACCTGACCCCTCTCAAAACGTTCATTCTTCCCGGAGGCTCTCCGCTGGCCGCGAAGCTTCATCTTGCGCGTACGGTCTGCCGCAGGGCCGAACGGCTGGTTGTCAGGCTTTCACACACCGAAGAAACCAATGCCGCAGTTGTTGTTTTCCTGAACAGGCTTTCAGACCTCCTGTTTGTCCTCGCACGGGAGGCAAACCGGCAGGCAAACATCGATGATGTCCAGTGGAAGCCATGAGGGAGTCCGGCGAACAGGTGGCAACGTCAGCCTCCACAGCGAAATCTCCCGTTCTCATTGTCCGGAACCTGTCCAAACGGTATGGAGATCTTGTTGCGGTGAACGGAATATCCATTTCGGTTGATCGCGAAGAAATCTTCGGAATCCTCGGGCCGAATGGTGCAGGAAAGACGACCACCCTCGAAATGATCGAAACCCTCAGGGAAATTGAGGGGGGAGAAGTGATGCTGGACGGCATTGATGTCCGTCGCAATCCGCGGGAGGTCAAGCAGCGGATCGGTGTGCAACTTCAGGCCTCGGCATTCTTCGACAAGCTTAACCTCGGGGAGATCCTGATCCTTTTTGGAGAGTTCTATGGTTGCCGCGTCAACCCCATGGCTCTGTTGAGTGAGGTGGAGTTAGAGGAGAAAATCAAATCAACCGTGGTTGCCCTTTCGGGTGGACAGAAACAGCGGTTCTCCATTGCAGTGGCATTGGTCAATGACCCGGTGATCCTGTTTCTTGATGAGCCGACAACCGGACTCGATCCCCAGGCGCGGCGAAACCTGTGGAGCGTGATTCAACGGATACGGTCGGAAGGGAAGACGATCGTCCTGACTACGCATTACATGGACGAAGCCGAGGAGCTCTGCGACAGGGTCGCCATCATGGATCGTGGGAACATTGTTGCTCTCGCGCGGCCGCAGGAGCTGATTCAGAACCTGCTTTCCAAAGGCTTCACAAAAGATCGGGTCGAACGGCTTGCGAATCTCGAGGATGTCTTCCTTGACCTCACCGGCCATTCGCTTCGGGAGCAATGATGTCGACTGAAAAGAGACGTTACTTATGCGTTTGAAATTAAAACTGACTGTCGCATCTCTCAAAATTTTCATCAGACAGAGAGAGGCGATCATCTGGACTCTCCTGCTGCCGGTTTTCATGATCTGGATCTATACCTGCTGGGTCATCGTCCTGGCCGGTATGGAGATCGTCTGGTTTTTGCATAATACTGCATCGGCCGTGTCGCCGCCCGGGTTGGGTCCTGACGGGGACGCCGGCCAGCAGATGCACTCACAGCAGGGCCTCCCGCGAGATTGACATTCCACGCAAACTCAACTATACTTCCAAGACTTTAATAGTACCGGGACGTGCCATGAACTACTGCATCGTCATCATAGCGCTTTTAGTGTGTGCCCTGCCGGCATCGGCAACAGAGCCGGCCCAGGCGCTTCTGGCTGAACTGACACGGCCGAACGCCACGCTGCTGGCTGCGGAAGAAATGCCCGCCCTTGTTTCGCCAGCCGAGCAGGGGGATGTCCAAGGGCAGGCCGCCGCCCCGGCAGACGAGCTCTTCACCCTCGACGAACTCAAGGTCAAGACGGTCGATGCCGCCGAACTCGACCTGCCCGATGTTGATCTGCCGCTGTCGGATATCCCGCTGGCCCTCAACAGCAAGGTTGAATACTTCCTGTACTATTTCCAGACCAGCGGCAAACAGTCCTTTTCCCGCTGGCTCTCCCGCTCATCGCGCTACCTGCCCATGATGAAAGATATCCTCAAGGGCGAGGGGATGCCTGAGGACCTGGTGTACGTCGCCATGATCGAGAGCGGCTTTCAGATGCACGCACGCTCCTGGGCCAACGCGGTAGGTCCCTGGCAGTTCATCTCCGGCACCGGGCGGCGCTACTCCCTGCGTATCGATCAATGGGCCGACGACGGGCGGGTCTATACGTATCGGATGATTCGCACGCTATCGACGCTGTTTATCGCCCAGCGACGCGACTGATCTCGTTCCACGGCCGGACCAGGTCGGTCCGCCGCCAGAGGTCGATCACGGCGGCG
>DAIPLH010000006.1:8185-21260 GCA_036769325.1 Bacteroidota bacterium | reverse complement strand
CCCTCTTGGAGCGGGACACGATGTTTGCGGTTTTTCCATTTGATGTTCCTGTCTCGTAGCTTGACAAAAGTGTAGTGGTTGAATCCTGATGCGATCGCTAGTTCCCCAAACCATTCTTGGACGGGGACGTATACTCCGTACGGTGCAGAGTCGCCAACAACAAAGTGTATTGTAGCGTCCTTGGTGCACACTCGACGTAACTCTTGCCAGACATCGCCAATATCCGCGAAGTACGATGCGATCATTGTGTGATAGTGCTTTTTTCCCCCATGCAGGAGCCTTTCCGCGGCGAGAGTCCGGCACACAGCCTCAATGGCGCTTTTGATTGGGAGCAGCGTATGGCGGGAAAGCACTTCATCCAGTTTGACCCTATCCAAAGATGCATGCTGTGCCGTGGAGACAATCAGATCCTTCCTGACCGCTTCATGTAAATCCCCCCAGGACCTAACTTGTCCCCAAAAGGACATCTCAAGTCTTGTAGCGTCTGCGTAGTCGTAATTGTTCGCGTATGGTGGTGAGGTGATGACCACACTCACCGAATTGTCAGCCACATTTTCACATTTTCTCGCATCACCCAGGTAGATCTGTGCAAGGGTGGATTCATGATCATCTTTCATTGTGGTCATATCCTCCTTCATCTGCCCAATCTGTTTCAAGAATGCATCGAATGGGTCAACAACACTTCTCTTTACCTTGTTAGGAAGGATATACTGCCACTGTGCAGTTCCAGCTGATGAGGTATGCCTAAGAATTGTTGTGATTGCCAGCCAAACCAATTCTGAGGATGGGGAATCGTCTTCCAAAGATTCCCAAGCCGACCTGAGTCTATCGAGTTGCTGCAATGCTTTAGCGGTATAGCAGCGGTCAATCAGTTCAGGGTAAACCCTTTGCGGATTACCTTCACAGTGTGCAAGGTCAAGAACTCTACTCGCTCGCTCGGAAAAGGAATCAACTGAAGTTCCCCAATAGAGCTTTGCTTGGCAGACGCGACGGATGAAAGGGTGTGCTTCGATGCCAGTGCTTCGAACTCGAAGCGCATCTGAAGCTAAGAGCATTGTCCCAGACCCTGCAAAAGGATCAAACGCTAGACCCGCCTCAGCTATTGGGGCTCTCAAGATTATCGATTTGGCCCAGTCTGCGGAGAATCCAGCCGAATACCTAAACCACCGGTGGACTGGCAACTTCATATTGTCCAAGAAAGTCCCGGACCTCTCAACTTGCGTTGAAGTCCGGTTGGACAATGTTGCCGGGTTGCTCCTGAATATTTTCAGTTGTTCGTGCACAATTTTTCCGATCAGTTTCTACTCACAAGACATTTATCGTGAATCAAGTCAGGGAAATGAGTATGGATTTCTCTACCTCACCAGCGCCACCATTTCCCGCACTGCATTCTCCAACCCGCTGAACACTGCTCGTGCAATGATGGCGTGGCCGATGCTGACTTCCTCAATTTCTGAAATCTGCCTGATCGGTTTGATGTTGACATAGTTCAAGCCATGCCCCGCGTTGACCCGGAGACCGAGCCCGGCCGCCAGGTGTGCAGCGCGTTGGATCTCATCCAGGGTTGTCGCAACCTCCCGGCTCGTGCGGGCACGTGCATAGGCCCCGGTGTGAATCTCGACCATCTCGGCGCCAAGCGCACTCGCTGCCTCAATCTGCCGGGCGACAGGGTCCACAAACAAGCTGACCTCGATCTCATTCCTCTGAAATTCCTTAACAACATCCCCCAGATAATGTTTATGTGCCGCAACATCCAGCCCTCCTTCCGTCGTTAGCTCCTGTCGACGTTCGGGTACCAGGGTAACCAGTTCGGGAAGGGTTTCAATGGCGATGCGGATGATCTCCTCGGTTGCCGCCATCTCGAGATCGAGTTTGGTCTTGACCGTTTCACGCAGCAATCGGAGATCCCGGTCGTTGATATGGCGCCTGTCCTCGCGCAGGTGACAGACGATTGCTTCGGCTCCGGCAAGTTC
The DNA here is from genome assembly GCA_036769325.1 of Bacteroidota bacterium. Classification (GTDB taxonomy): domain Bacteria; phylum Bacteroidota; class Ignavibacteria; order UBA10030; family UBA6906; genus DAIPLH01. The sequence goes on along the minus strand of DAIPLH010000006.1, from coordinate 19,287 downwards.
GCAGATCTGTGCTGCAGCGACCGGATCCGGTTCAACCTCACCGCGTGCTTCCCGAAGAGAGGCAACATGGTCAACATTGATTGCCAGACGCATGGGTCTCTTCCTCTTTTTACAACCGTTGGCGTATGACGAATTGCAATCGCTCCGGAGTCCGTCCGATCACAACGATGCCTTCGGGTACTTCGATCAGGGGGACAACGGTCCGTGTTGTGTCACCGACGATGCTGCGGAAATCGACGGACACACGGCATTCGTCTGGTGTGATGCGCGCGAGCCTGTCAAGAGCGCCCCTGACAAGAACATCAACCCGCGGTGGGATCAGGAGGACTTCACGGTCAGGTGGCAGGGAGTGTACTGTAACCGGAATCCCGTTCAATGTCTTCTCAGCAAGCGGCTGGACATTCAGTTTCAATGTAACTGTTGGCGGAGAGAGCGAAAGAAAGTAGGTGGAGTTGTCCGACAATGGAATCTGTTCCGTAACCGCACTCTTGAGATTTTCCATCGGAGGAGTAGCAACATACCACGATTCCAGGGTCTGAATCACGCGTTCTCCTCCTCCGACGGTCACACTCTCCGGGACAATAACCGGAGCACCCGAGAGTCCATAACCCTCTGCGAAGGACACCCTGTTGTCGACGATAATCGGGATGCGTTTCTCAACGAGATTGTCGAATGCGACAGTAACCGATTCGGGCTTCATGTCGATCAGCTCAACATTCTCCGGGAGGGCGATCTCGCGCCGGACGTCACGAAGGGTCATGATTCTCGGGCCAGTCCGGACATCAATGGGAACCTGGAGATCGGAATCCAGCAAATGACTCGCCATCTGCCAGCCCCTGCCGCGGAACGTGAGTTCAAGTGTACGAGGAATGGGCGAAACGGGGGCCAGCCCCGCCGGCAGGTTGAGCAAACTGACGGGGACATGAATCGTATCTTGATACTGACTTCCGAGTTTCACTGAACCCCAGAGAAGGACTGCACTCACTGTTGTTGCCAGTGCAATATGGTAGCGCTTCTCCCGCATCACAAACAAGAGAGTGAAACCATTATTCTGCCGAAGTCTTCCTGCTCTGGGTCAAACCCCGACCAAGCCTCTGCCGAATCGTCGGTACTGACCAGAGCCCCGCGAGAATGCAAAGTGCAGTGATCCCCCATGCGACATGCGTCGTGACCTGACCTGCCGAATAGGTTGACGGTTCAAATGAGAATGTGATTTCATGGCTTCCCTCCGGGACGGCGACTGACCGGAGAATTGAGTTGGTGCGATAAATCTCAACCGGCTGTCCGTCAACCGAGGCGTTCCAGCCGGCGGGATAATAGATCTCGGAGAGAACAAGAAGCGACGGTCCGGTTGCAAATGTTCTGAGCCTGATCCTTCGTGATTGATATTCCTCAATCTGGACGCTTGTACTGTCGGCCATCGGTTTCACACCAGGATCCTTCTCCAAAATCGCTGTAACAGAAGGGTCAAACGCAGGAGAATTGATGAGATCAAAAACCCCGGACTCGCTTCCGGCAACGGCGATGTCCCTCACAAAAAAAGCCCGGGGAAGGGATGAGAGATTCCTGTACACCACCATCTTCCGCGACTGGTCCGTATGGACAGGCGTGAACCGATCGGCCGGAAGTTGAAGCGAACTCACAACGTAGCGGACATTCAGCATGTTGACGACATTCATGTTCACCGGAACACCGGGCAAGACAGGTTTGAAGAAACAGGAATCAATCATCGTCTGATAGATTTTCAACTTAGCCGCGTTATAGCCGCCGACGGATTGGATCCCGTGGTACGCATAGGCGTTGTTTCCAAAATTTTCCCCGCCGAGAGGGAACACCCGGAACAAGCCGGGTTCCTGCTTCAAAAATGCGACAGTTGGATCGGGGCGAAATCCATCATCCAGAGAACGGTATGGGACCGGCTTGATGAATCGTGCATCGACGATAAAGAGGTCGATGATCAGTAGCAGGATGAGTCCCGCCGCAAACAGATCTCTTCGGATCTTCCCGCCAAGAAACAGGATCGTGATGCCGGCTGCACAGATGACGTACAATGAAAACCGGACATAGTCTCCCCAGAACCCGGGGTTGTCTTCATTTCCAAAGAAGCGCATACCCTTCAACTGTTCAATGACCTGTGGTGTCCGTGCTCCATACTGTTGTTGATACTGAGCGACCTCACCATCCTTCACAAACATGAATCCAGAAAGGGTTCGAAACACAGTGTTCTGCGTCATCGCGCCAAGAGCGAGAAGGACTGTTATGCAAACGAGAACAACAAGGAGAATCTTGCGCAGCTTTGCTGCTTTCTCGGGAGTAATCGCAATCTCGCTGACGGCAGCGAACCCAAACGCGCCGAGAACGCCAAAGAGAAACGGGAGCAGATGAAGGATGGTGGAAGGGGCGCGGAATTTGTTGAAGAATGGGAGATAGTCAAACAGGAGCTGGTACAGGAACGGGAGATACTTTCCGAAAGACATCAGAAGAACAACAGAGGTCAGAATCATGAAGAATACCGAAAGTCGCTCTCGCTTGAATGCCACTGCCAGAATAGTCAGGAAAACCGGAACAACCCCGGCGTAGAACGTCGAAGATGTGAATGGCATCCAGCCCCAATAATAAGGAGACTGAAAGCCGAAGAACGAAGGAATTGCAAGGGTCAGAAGCTCGCCGGGGTGGACTGACCAATTGGTTGCGTAGTCCCACGTGAGACCGCCGGTTGAACCCGCCGTTCCCCCGCCTCTGATCGAGAACTGAGAGTACTCCAGAACAGAAAGATAGATATAGGCGGAAATACAGAGCCCCACAGCGAATGCGCCGGCGAATAGTCCCACTTTTGTCATGGCAACTGTGCGGTTTTCCCTGATATCAATGATCACATGGTACAGCAGGAACGATCCCATGATCAGAAACACATAGTAAACAATCTGCACGTGGTTCGACAACATAAGCGTGCAGACTCCCGCACAGAGCAGGCCGAAGGTGAGAAGGTTACGCTTTTCAAAGAGCAGATGTGTCAGCAGAACCATGAGCGGGAGATAGCTCAGGGCTTTCATTTTCGATCCATGACCCACTCCACCGAGCGTGACTGCATACGGGCTCAGCATGAACGTCAGGGCTGCAAGGAGGGCCGCAGGCCGTGAGAAACTCCATGCGCGCATCAGGAAGAACATGAAGACGCCTCCGAGGAAGTACAGCGCGACGAACCAGCTCATGGGCGTGTACAGGAACAGAGCGCGGACAGCAACAAAGGCGGCATTCTCGATGTAACTGACATTATGAGGGATGTAGGAGAGACTTCCGAATGTTGGCATCCCGCTGAAAACGTAAGGGGTCCAAAGCGGATCGACACCCTCCGCCTCTTTGAGTGCGTTGCCGGCAGTCTTGTAGCTGTGGTGGTTTGAAGCATCGGGACTCTGCGAAAAGGATGAGTCGGAAAAAACGAGTCCCTTGAAGAGAACCAGAACCACAACGTACAGAACCCCGATGCTCAGCAAATCCTGAACCCCTGGTGAGAGAGTGGAAAGCCACCCTCCTCCAGGATCTTTGTGCTGTGGCTTGCGGGGTGTCCTACTTTTTGCCATCGATGCTCTTTCTGCTGTCGGAATAATTCGGTGCAGGGTTCGGTTTGCGGGAGAAAACCTGGGAAAGAAGCAGGACCAGGTTCATCAAGATACTCAACCAGGGGAAGACAAGCCAATGATACCAGGATGCATAACGGGAAAAGAATCTCATCTGACTGACAAACTTGTTCCTGAGTTTGAACAGGGAGAGGTTCCCTCCGGCTGAAGCGGAAACCCTGTGACGGATCATGGCAAGTGGTTCATACACGATGCTGAACCCTCTCCTGCGGGCGCGCACGGACCAGTCGGCATCTTCTGCATACATGAAGTATGATTCGTCAAGCGCTCCAACCGCTTCGACCACCTCCCGCCTGACCAGCACGCAACATCCTGTAGCGTAGTCTGTTTCACCTGAACGATCAAACTGACCGGAGTCCTTCTGACGGATTCCCACATGGCTCATCGTTCCCGTCCAGTAGCCGATTCGAGCACCCGCAAACCAGATTGTTTCCGGCGGGGCAAAGTAACTGATCTTCGGTGCAACCATGCCAATTCCGGTATCGGATTGCATTCTCTTCACGAGGGCCGAAAGGAAGTCCTTTTCGACAACGGTATCATTATTGAGAAGGAGAATATGGTCCGCGCCCTTGCCCAGGGCGAACTCAATACCCTTGTTGTTTCCACCTGCGAAACGAAGGTTTCTCGCCATTTCGAGTATTGTCACATCAGGGAAGCCGGACCGAACAGCGGCGACGGTGCCATCAGTTGATCCGTTATCCACCAGAATAATCTGATGATTTGAATATGTCAGGCCGCGAAGGGACTTGAGACATTCAAGAGTATCATCTTTCCCGTTCCATGCGACGATAATAATGGCAACGGCGGGGTTGTCCGTGACGGTCATCGGTCCCGATCCAGGAATGATTCCACGGCAGCGACAAGCTTGTCCCACGAGAACTCTGACTTCGTACGGGAGACAGCCTTCGTCATGCGCGGCTCTTCATTCTTCTCATAAAATTCCTTGATGGCCCCGGCAAGTGCAGCGGCATCTCCGGGCGGAACCAATCTGCCTGTCTCATGATCGGTGACAACCTCCGAGAGCCCGCCGACGTGTGATGCGATCACCGGCTTGTCGAAGTTGTACGCAAGCTGAATGATTCCGCTCTGTGTGGCGGAAAGATACGGGACGACGACAGCGTCCGCGGCGGAGAAATAGAGAGGGACATCGCTCCCGGGAATATAGGAGTTCACAAACCGAACCCGTTCAGAAATATTCAGATCCCGTGTCAGATCCTGATAAGCCTGTTCATTGTCATAGAACTCACCGGCAACAATCAGGTGCACTTCGTGAAGATTCTGCAGAGCCCGCAGGAGAACCGACAACCCCTTGTATTGCCGGACATAGCCAAAGAAGAGGAGTGTCCTTGGTGATGAGATGGAGAGCCGCTGCCGCGCTTCTTCTTTTGGAATGGAATTCCCAAACGACTCAAAGACCGGATGATGGGCCATTGCGAATGTTGCATCTGGTCGAAGCTCGACGAGGTCGTGCTGGACGGCCTCTGATTGGACGATGAAATAATCCGCGAATGCAAAAGCAAATCGTGTGAGCAGCCTGTCGCCGAACCGTCGTTCGTGAGGGATAACGTTGTGACAGAGGAACATCGTTCGGATACCCGGCTTCTTTCGTGCGATCGCTGCTATGGTTCCATAGCAAGGGGCGAAGAAGGGAAGCGAATACGTAAAGAGCAGGAGTGCAGGAGTCTTCATCTGCAGGGCCAGGCCGACGCGGATCCAGTTAAGCGGATTGAGAGAATCAATGGACTGTTGTGCAGGAAGAGCAGGCGGTGCCGGAACTTCCTCATACTGCGAGGTGCCGGGAAACAGGAAGGACGGATACTGGCGGCTGAACGTGACGAGTTCTACGTCATGCCGCTTTGAGAGATGTGCCGCGAGGAGACCGGAATGGTGTGCGATTCCGCCGCGCCAGGGATACGCGGGCCCGATAATGATGATTTTCAAGGAATCTCGGAAAAGTCTGTCGTCGGGAGCAGACCTCGCAATGGCGAGTGCAGCCGGGAACCCCTACGGAATATATTCCCGGATAGAATAGAGATCTTCGGATTGTTTGGTCTTGCTGATCATTTCCCCAAGCAGACCGATGGAGATGAACTGGATTCCCACAATGATCATCATGATTCCGCCAAGAAAAAGGGGCCTGTTCGTGAGAGAAGTGAGACCAAGAAACCAGAGGACGGTCAGATAGCCAACAACGGTCAAACCTGCAATTGTCGAGAACAGTCCCCAGAAACCAAAGAGATGAAGGGGTTTTCGGAAATAGCGGGTTGTGAACAGGACGGTGAGGAGGTCGAGAAATCCTCTCCAGAATCTTGTGATGCCAAATTTTGTTTTTCCAAACTTTCTGGCTCTGTGCCGAACCACGGTCTCGCCGATGATGAACCCCTCCCAGTGTGCGAGAACAGGAACATATCGGTGGAGCTCACCATAGAGCTTAACGGTCTTAACGACCTCACGTTTGTAAACCTTAAGCCCGCAGTTGAAATCATGAATCCTGATGCCTGTCAGGAGTCCCGTCACAAAATTGAAAAAGCGGGACGGAATTCGCTTGGACAGCGGATCGCGGCGAACCTTCTTCCACCCGGAAACCAGATCGAATCCTTCGTTCATCTTCCTGATCATTGCCGGTATCTCGGATGGATCATCCTGGAGGTCAGAGTCCATCGTGACCACAATGCTGCCTGTTGCCTTCTCGAATCCCACCGAGAGTGCCGCCGATTTACCGTAGTTCCGTCGGAAGCGCACTATCTTGATGTGGCGGTGGTCCATCTTCTTGAGATCCCGCAAAACGCGGTACGAACCATCCGTACTTCCGTCGTCAATGAAGATAATCTCATACCGCTTACCGGTTCCCGCGATGGCCTCGCGAATCTGCGAGTGGAGCTCCTTGAGGGACTGCTCTTCGTTCAGTACGGGAATTACGAGGGAGATATCCACATGGTGCTGATGGACCTGCGGTGGGCGCTCCGGTTTTTGCTGCGGTTGTTGAACGGAAACCCCTTCCTTATTCGCTGATTCCTCCGGTGTTCCGACGGGTGTATCCTGACGCGGACGACGTCGTCTCCGGTTCCTGCGACGGAATCGTTGCTCATCGGGAGTGGGGGTGCTACCAGGGGTTTGCGGTGTTTCGTTGGGCTGGTCGTCGGCCATTGGCCGTAGGTTAAGGGGTAGAGTTGATAGAAATTTTCACAAACCTAAACAATTCCGCTTAGAGATGCAACGAGCGGAAAGGTCCGGGCTCCTACAATTTGCTTCGACTGAACTCACCCCCAAAGTGGCTGTCTACGAAGTAGATTGGCGCGTCAAATCTGGAGATGTTTCCGTGGGGGTTGAATATATTCAACCCCGACTGATGTATCCGCCGAGAAGGATTGATCTGCTCGAAATTTCTCTGTCTTCGGCCATATCAAAGATGGGCTACGACCTCGTAGAGGGGTGAGTTCATTGGAAACCAACCTGAGTCACTACCATTCCTTCTTTGAGCGATGATCGACCGCCGATCCTCCTGTTTCGTTGACATTCGGAGGTCACTTCTCTATATTGAATTCACAAAATCCGCGTTTTCTCCCCACATGATGAGGTGGTCCTCATGCCCCTCAGTCGATCCAAAAAGATCTGGCTGATCGTCCTCAGCGTTCTGGTCGTGCTCCTGGTTGGCGGGATTGTGACGCTGAAAATACTGTTTTCGGGTGAGCGACTCAAGGGTTACCTCATTCCGGTCACTGAAGATGCAACCGGACGTACCGTGACAGTCTCAGATGTTTCCCTCTCCATCTTCCCATCCATCGCAGTCGAAGTCGACACACTCACAATTTCCAACGCAACAGGCGAGGGTTTCTCAGAAAGGCCGCTTTGCAGGCTTGACAGGCTCGTTCTGGATGTTCGACTCCTCCCGTTGCTGAGTGGTCGGGTTGAGGTGCCCACCATTCTCCTTGAGCATCCGGTATTACTTCTGGAGGTAAACAAGGAAGGGGCAACGAATTATGACTTCCCGGAAGAGCCCGGGGAAAAAGAACCTTCTGCGGACACAATGGGAATGGCGCGCAGTGGCCTTGTCCTTTCCTCCATACAGGTTGAGAACGGACACCTTGAATATGTTGATGGTGGACAGAACAGTTCAACGATCATTGACGGACTCCGCCTCGAGACGACGGTAGACATTGATGCCCCATCGCGCACGGTGACATTGCTGATTGACGCGTCCATTGGTGCTTTGAGCTACGGAAGCGCGGAGAGCCCTCTCATTTCGGGAATCCCGCTCACACTAAAGCAGCGACTGGTCTACGATGAAGGAAAGGATCTCCTGACACTCGAGGATGGAGCCGGCTCTATCGGATCAATCAATCTTGCGGTGAGCGGGTCGGTTGCCACAGTGACCACTGCGCCAACTGTCGACCTCACCGTGGAGTCAACCGGGGCCGGAATTCCTGATCTGATTTCCCTTGCCCCGAAAGAGTACATGAAGAGCGCAGAAGGGCTCAAAGGGACAGGAACAGCAGAAATCAAAATCAAGATGGTGGGCATGATCAGCGATTCGACAGAAGCAGACGTGACCGGTCTCGTTTCGTCCACCAATGCGGAAATCCGCTACGCGTCTCTTCCGAAGCCGATCACGAATGTCAATATCGTTGCAGACTTTGCACGAACATCCTCAAAGCAGGAGTTTCGTGTGACGAAGTTCTCGGCGAACCTCGGAGACAATCCTGTGAGCGCCACGCTGTCTGTTGTCGACTTTGACAATCCGCTGATGAATCTCGCGCTGAATGCATCAATGAACCTTGCTGAAGTGAAGGACTACTACCCGCTTGAAGAAGGAACGGAGCTTTCAGGGCAGATCAAGGCGGACTTGAAAGTTTCCGGGCGTGTGAAGGATGTTAAAACAAGGAAATCCTCGGGGACTCTCGAGCTGCGAGGAGTAAGCGCTAAAACAGCCGGAAGCGCCAAGCCGGTCAGGAATCTGAACGGAACCATTGCATTCAATGATCAGTCGATTGAAACGAAAAAGCTGACCATGATGATCGGGAAGTCGGATCTGGACATCGCGTTCGCCATTCGGAACTATCTTGGCCTGTTCGGTGATCAGGAGGGATCGGCCAAACCAACCGCGACGCTGAAACTCACCTCGAACCATGTCCTGATGGCAGATCTTGTTTCAGATGAAGAGAAGGGCAAAGAAGAAAAGCAGACAAAGAAAAAAGATGCGGGTGAGTCAGGCCTTCCATTCCCGGGGGTCGACATGGACATCGCTGCGTCAATAGGGAAATTGACCCTCGAGAAGTTTGAATTCAAGAATGTCCGCGCAGCGATCCGGATTTCAAATGGGATCATCACCCTGCAGAATTTCTCAGGAAATGCATTCAACGGGAGTCTGGTCACGAAAGGGACTCTCGACATGCGGAAGGCGGACCAGACGCCGTTCGATCTCTCGATTGATATGAACAACCTGGACGTTCATCAGCTGTTACCGCAGTTCTCAAGTTTCGGAAACCGTCTCTACGGCAATCTGACTATGACCACGAAGCTGAAGGGGACACTTGATGATACCCTGGGCTTGATACCGCCAACGCTGAGTGGGGATGGATCGGTTCAGTTGAAGAGTGGGAAGGTGGAAGGCGTGAAGGTCAATCAGGCGCTTGCCGGGATGCTGAATTTGCCGGATCTGAACGTGATTAGCTTTAAGGACTGGCAGAATGCCTATACGATTTCGAACGGCAGGATGATCCTCAAGGACCTTAAGATCAGCGCGCTTAACTCGGACTACACCATCAACGGATCCATGGGGTTTGACGGGTCGCTTGATTACAAGATGAACATGCTTCTTCCGGCCGACGTGTCGAACAAGATCAAACTCCCTGGAGTTGGCGGTTTTGCCGGTCAGGCAGTCGATCTCTTCAAAGATCCTTCCGGACGCATTCGACTCGATTTTGATGTGACCGGAACTTCCGACAATCCTTCAGTATCGCTGAACACCGACGCAGCGAAAAAGAAGGCTGAGGAACTCCTGAAGCAGAAGATTGATGCAGAAAAGAAAAAACTGGAAGAGGAGCTGAGGAAGAAAGCAGGCGACCTTATCAAGGACTACAATCCGTTCAAGAAATGAAAGGCCCTGAGAGGGCGGGGTCACGTCTGCGACCCAGGAAATCCCTCGGGCAGAATTTTCTTCGCGACCAGAACATTGCCCGCAAGATCGTCAAGGCAGTTGCCCCCCTGCGATCTGATATTCTTATCGAGGTCGGCCCGGGTGAGGGTGCGCTCACGGAGTTTCTTGCGGGGCAAGTCAGACAACTGATCCTCGTCGAGCTTGATGCACGGGCAGTAGAGTTGCTTCAGGAGAGGTTCACCGGACCTTCGATTCTGATTGTTCAGGGGGATTTCCTGACGTACAATTTGGAGGAGGTTGTCGGCCAATGGGAAACGCCGGTCAGGGTTGTCGGCAACATTCCGTACAACATCACATCACCCATCCTGTTTCATATTCTTGACCACCGGCAGGCAGTGAAGGACGCGACCCTGATGGTTCAGCGGGAGGTCGCCCGCCGCCTTGTGGCGAAGCCCGGTTCGAAGGACTATGGCATCCCGTCGGTCTTCTGCGAATGCTTTGCCCGGGTCAAAAAGTTGTTTGATGTGTCCCCCAATGTGTTTTTCCCACGCCCGGAGGTAACCTCAACGGTGGTTCAGATTACGCCTGATCCGAAGCCGCGATATGAATTGAAAGACGAAGCGTTCTTCCGCGCGATGGTGCGCTCGGTTTTTGGCAAACGGAGGAAAACCCTGAAAAACTCGCTGCTCTATTTCCTTGGAAAGGACCAGATGCCCTTTCCGGATGTTGTCGACTACAGGAGACGTCCGGAATCCCTTTCTGTCGCAGAACTCGCTGACCTCAGCAACCATCTCTTTGCACGGAAAGCCGTTGTCCACGAGGGATAATCCGGGAGAGTCCATGAATATCGTCCCGCGCGGCCTTCGCACGGTGGAAGTGGACGAGGAACTCCTCGGTGACATCCGGGAACTGATTCATGAGGACGCACGGATCAGTCTGCTCAACATCCTCGCTGACCTGCATCCCGCAGATATCGCAGACCTGATTGAGAACCTTGATCCGGAAGGGAAGAACTACCTTGTGGGGCTGCTCTCTCCTGCAGTCGCCGGCGAGGTCCTGGCTGAACTCGGCGAATCGGATCGTGTGGAGGTGCTGTCCTTCCTCAGTCCGGAAAAAATCACGACAATTTTCAGCGAGCTGGAATCAGATGATGCCGCTGACCTTGTTGCAGATCTTCCGAAGCGGGTTGCCGACAAAGTTCTGGAAGCCATTGAGGCGGAGGAAGCCGCCAGCGTTGAGAGCCTCCTCAGGTATGCGGAGGACTCGGCCGGCGGTATCATGGGGACCGAGGTTCTGAAGGTGGTGGGATCGGATACAGTGAAAACAGCGATACGCAAGGCGAGGGAATTTGCCAAGAAGGGTCTGCA
>DAIPLH010000006.1:0-8175 GCA_036769325.1 Bacteroidota bacterium | reverse complement strand
TGGGAAAGGAGTGCTTCTCGGATTCCTTCCAGTCGCCGATCTGATCGTCGAGGGGCCGGGGAGGCGGATGTCGAAGGTCATGAAGCCTGCTGTGAGTGTCAGGGCAGAAATGGACCAGGAAGAAGTTGCCAACGTGATTGTGAAGTATGACCTGGTTTCGGTCCCTGTCATCAATGATCGGGGTCAGGTAATAGGCCGCATCACTGTCGATGATGTGGTTGACGTCATCAAGGAAGAGGCGACAGAAGATATCGAAAGGATGGCGGGACTTGCGGGCACGGAGGAAAGCTCATCCTCGGTGTTTGCGACGTCGCGTATCCGGCTTCCTTGGCTTTTTGTCGGCTTTTTTGGAGAGATGCTCTCGGCGCTGGTGCTGCGCGGATTTCAGGCATCACTTGACCAGATCATTGCATCGGCCTTCTTCATTCCGATCATCATGGCAATGGGAGGAAACGCAGGGATCCAGTCTTCCGCGATTGTCGTCCGAGGGTTGGCAACGGGGGAAGTTCGCGCGATGAAGATCGGACGGCGGCTCGGGAAGGAAGCAGGAACAGCAGTTCTGAACGGCATCATTCTCAGCAGTTGTTTGTTTGCACTCTGCTACTATTGGCTGGGAGACCTCCGTTTCGGACTTGTTGCAGGCCTTGCGCTTCTTGTGGTCATTGCGAACGCGACTGTGGTAGGAGCGCTCATTCCGTTCCTATTGGTACGGTTCAAGGTGGACCCGGCCATCGCGACCGGACCGTTCATTACAACAACGAACGATTCTCTTGGTCTGTTGATCTACTTCTGGTTCATCACACTCATGTATTCCTGACCTGCCTGTGAAAACCTTCCTCAGGATCACATCAGCACTTCACTCAGCGGACATCCTGGTGATTGCATTTGCTCTGATCCTTTCTGCGGTCAGCTTTGTCTTCTCTTACCGGATTCCGGCGTGGGCGACTATCGTTTCCATCAACCTCACGGCAATCGTGCTCATTTGCATCCTTGGAATGTCCCGCCAGAGAACGGGATCGCGTTTTCTCAGGGCGGTACACAACTGGTATGTTGCGCCGATCGTCTTCTTTTCTTTCAAGGAACTGTACTTCATTATCAAGCCGTTGCATTTTGGAAAAGACTATGATGATTGGCTGATGGCAGCCGACAGGTGGCTCTTCGGTGTCAATCCGACAGAATGGCTCATGCAGTTTTCACATCCTATGTTCACAGAGATTCTGCAGATCGCTTATACTTCCTTCTATCTGCTGTTCTTCTTGCTCGGCTCGGAGTTTTATCAGCGGAAGAGTGACCGGAACCTCTTTCATTATTTCATGTTCACGATTGTCTATGGGTTTTTTCTGTCCTATCTCGGGTACTTTTTCTTCCCTGCTGTCGGGCCCCGTTTTACTCTGCATGACTTCAGCCAGCTCGACAGCGAACTGCCGGGGGTTCTTCTTACCCCGTATCTGCGATGGTTTGTGAATGCCGGCGGGTCAGTGCCGATGGGTGTTTCGAACGAAGTCGCGATTGCCGGAACGCAGCGCGATGTTTTTCCGAGCGGACACACGATGATGACCCTGGTGTTGATCTACATGAGTGCCCGGTTCAATGCGAGGGTGCGATACTTTATGTACGTGACCGGCGGTCTTCTGATTCTTGCCACCGTCTATCAGCGATATCATTATGTCATTGATCTGAACGCGGGCGGTTTCTTCATGGTGGTCTGCATCGCAACCTCGGCAACGCTCTACCAATGGATTACCTCGAGATTGGGGACTCTGGAGAGTGAATTCCGGCCTTACCGGGGTTGACGGGCTAGGACTCTGATTCTTGTCTCTGTGGGGGTTGAATATATTCAACCCCGACTGGTTTATTCGCCGGGGTCCAACAACTCTTGACTCCAGAGCTGGCCGTTGCTATATTTTAACAGTTGAACAGTTGCTCAATCGTTAGGTATTATGAAAACGAATGGAAAAACATCCGCAGACCTGTGCGAAGTCCGTTTCGTGCATGAAAAAGAGGTCGATCACGCACGGAAGAGCATCCCCCGGGAACAGACCCTGAGGGGGCTCAGCGAGACCTTCAAGGTTCTCGGAGACATCACCCGTCTCAAGATCATGACAGCTCTTTCCCGGCAAGAGCTTTGTGTCTGTGATATCGCCAACCTTCTTGGGATAACAGAATCCGGCGTCTCACACCAGCTCAGACTCCTGAAAACCATGCGCCTTGTGACGTTTCGCAGAGAGGGGCAGATGACTTACTACACACTGGACGACGAACATATTGAGGACCTCATCCGTGTCGGCGTCAGGCATGTCGGAGAGTTCACGAAGCGGGGAAAGCAATGATCGGGGTAACTCCAGAGCGCTACTATATCTCCGGCATTTGTTGTTCGACAGAAGAATCGGTGCTTCGCAGGAAGCTTGACGCGATTGTCGGTCCTGAGCATTACACCTACAATCCTTTGACGAGCGAGCTGATACTCAGGAGGAGTCCCGGATCCGCAATTGTGCAGGCTGAGGTGACTCGGTCCGGCTTTGGCATCCGTGAGAGTCGTGATATTGCGGAGGAGGAGTCAGGGTGGCCGAAATACCGTGAGCTTGGTTTTATTGGCGTCTCCATCGTTCTGGCTGTCTGCGGAATCGTGGCTGAAGCGATGGTTTCAACACCCATTGTGTCGCGGGGACTGCTGCTTCTCTCCATTGTTCTGGGTGGTTGGAGGGTTTTTGTCAAGGCGTGGCACTCGGCGCGCTCATTTTCTCTCGATATGAATTTTCTCATGGCGATTGCTGTCCTGGGAGCGATTGCGATCGACAAGTGGGCGGAAGGAGCTGCGGTGATTGTTCTCTTCGGCCTCTCACTGGTTCTTGAGTCGATGAGCATGAAGCGCACCCGAAGGGCCGTTCTTTCGCTGATGGCAACAGCGCCCCCCGAGGCCACCGTGGTGCGGGATGGGAAGGAATTCGTTGCCCCCTCGGCAACGATACAGGTCGGTGAAACAATCCTGATCCGGCCGGGAGAGCGTGTCCCGCTGGACGGGAAAGTGACCAGCGGCCGGTCAACGGTAGATCAGTCTGCGATTTCCGGGGAGTCGATGCCGGTATTGAAGGAAGAGGGAGCCGTCGTCTTTGCCGGCTCGGTGAACGAGAGAGGTGCCCTTCGCGTTCGCGTTTCGAGAGTTGCCGACGACAGCATGATTGCGCGCATTGTCCACCTGGTGGAGGAAGCCCAGCAGAAAAAGGCACCAGTCCAGATGTTTGTCGAGCGGTGTGCACGAATATACACACCTGCCGTTGTCCTCCTGGCGGCGTTGACGGCTCTTCTTCCTCCGCTTCTTCTGGAGGAGTCATTCAGCGGCTGGTTCTACAAGGCACTTACCCTCCTGGTCATTGCATGCCCTTGCGCCCTGGTGATCTCAACACCGGTGACGATTGTCAGCGCAATTACGCGGGCGGCGAGGATGGGCCTGCTTGTGAAAGGTGGACGTCAACTGGAAGTTCTCAGCAAGGTGAAAGCGGTCGCTTTTGACAAGACCGGGACGCTCACGGAAGGTAAGCCCCGCGTAACAGATATTGTCGCCCTCAACTCCATGGGCCGTGAGGAGATTCTGCGGCTTGCGGCTGCTCTCGAACTCCATTCTGAACATCATGTCGCCTCCGCGATTCTGACCGAGGCAGCGATTGCATCTGTGCAGCACGGGGATGTTTCGGTTGAACAGTTTGAGTCGGTTCCCGGACGCGGAATTGAGGGAGTGATTGATGGAAACCGATATTTTCTCGGGAATCTTGAATTCTGTGAGGAGAAGGGGTTCTGTTCCCCGCGTGTAAGGTCCGAATTACATTCGCTGACGACGGAGGGGAAAACGGCGATCGTATTCGGGAAGAAGGGTGAAGCGATTGCCGTATTAGGATTGCGTGATACCGCACGAGGGGAGAGTGCGGCTGTTGTAGAAAGACTCAGAGAAGCGGGGGTCGAGCACATGGTGATTATCTCCGGCGACCGTCATGAGAGCGTAAGCAATGTTGCACGGGAGGTCGGTTTGGCACATACGCTTTCGGCTCAACTGCCTGAGCAGAAACTCCGTGCGATCGAAGATCTCAGGAAGCGCTACGGTGTTGTTGCGATGGTCGGGGACGGAGTGAACGACGCACCGGCTCTTGCTGCTGCTTCAGTTGGCATAGCGATGGGGTTCAGCGGAACCGATGCGGCGCTCGAGAGTGCGGACGTTGTCATCATGTCGGATGACATCGGCAAGGTATCCACCTTGCTGCAACTGAGCTCCAAAGCGATGGCTGTGGTCCGGCAGAACATTGCCTTCGCCTTGACGATTAAGGCGGTCTTTCTTATCCTTTCCTATGCGGGACTTGCAACGTTATGGATGGCTGTTCTCGCTGATGATGGGGCGGCCGTTGTTGTTATCCTGAACGGACTTCGATTGCTTGCTTACTCACCTGCAGAATGACAGAGAAGAAAGGTAGGCGGAGAACGCAGATTCTCCCAACCCTATCGACAACCGATCCGCAGCTTGATGGTCTCCGGAAGACTCTGGGCGAGTACCTTGTCAGGGTACGGCCGATCCCCAACGGGAGAGATTTTCTTTTTTCAGGGCCGATGGAGACCGTTGAGAATGCAGCACGGGCTCTTGTGGAGAAGGAGACATCCACCGGTGCGGGTGTTCAGTTTGACATGGCCCGGCTTGATGAGGTCCTGCTTCTCAGGCTTACCGGGGGCCGCGGGTCCGGAGCAAAAATCCGAACGTACTTCAAGCCGAAGCGGGGCGGGGCTTCGAGGTAGCACTCCTCATTTCTTTCCCGTGAGATAATACTGCTTCGTATAGTCCATCACCATTCTGTGTGTATTGAACTGCGGCGCCAGCGTTGCAATTGATCGCCTGACACGCTTCAACCATTTGGCAGGGATCCCACTCTTTCCACGGTCGAAAAACAGAGGGATGACTTCTTCCTCGAGGGTCCTCCGTAGAGAAGCAGCATCTGCCTCATCCTGAGAGTGTTCGTCCGCGATTGTCGTGTCTTCGCCAATTTTCCAACCGTTCTGTCCGTCAAACGCTTCGCGCCACCAGCCGTCCATGGTACTGACCTGGAGTCCACCGTGGATGATTGCTTTCATGCCGCTTGTTCCACTGGCCTCCATCGGTCGACGGGGAGTATTCAGCCAAACATCCGCACCGGAGATGATGTGGCGCGCAACGCTGATATCGTAGTTCTCCAGGAAGATGACCTTGCCGAAGAGATCCTGCCGCCGCGAGATGTTGACAATCTGCTGGATGAACTGTTTTCCTGCATCATCCCGGGGATGTGCCTTACCCGCGAAAACGATCTGGACGGGTCGCTCTTCATTCTGCAGAATGCGGAGGGCCCACTCCATGTCACGAAAGAAGAGTGGAGCACGTTTGTATGTTGCGAATCTCCTCGCAAAGCCGATGGTAAGAGCGTCAGGAGAGAGCACGTTCTCGAACGAGCGGGAGCCATCAGGTGAACCCCCGGACATTACAAACGAGGCCATCAATCGTTTTCGCGCAGCCTCCACAAATTCCCGACGAAGTGTTGTCCGAAGTCCCCACAGATCTTCATCTGATACCGTTCGGCTGTTGAGCACGCGCTTCCAGAACTTTTGATCATCAAGCTTCTGGATCCAGCCTTCCCCGAGTCTGGAAGTCCAGAACTGAGAAGCTGTGTGACTCGTCCATCCCGGCGTATGGATTCCATTGGTCACATGGCCGATTGTGACATTTGGAGAGAGGTCCTTCCACATTTCCCGACTGATCTGGCCGTGGAGTTCGCTGACTCCATTGGCGCCCCTGGACATCCTGAGCGCAAGCACAGTCATAGTGAACTTTTCGTTCTGGTCAGAAGCGGCAATTCTCCCATACTGCATCAACCCATCCGTATCGGTTCCGATGGTGCGGGCAAACGCTCCGAGTGCCCAGTCAATCAGTCCACGGTCGAACCTGTCGTGTCCTGCCGGGACGGGAGTATGGGTTGTAAAGAGACATTGGCTTCTAACATGTGTTAGGGCTTTTTCCTTTGTGAGGCCTGAGGCAAGTTGCTCCCTGAGAAGTTCCAGCGTAAGGAAGGCCGAATGGCCCTCGTTCATATGGAAGAGCCCCGGTTTGATCCCCATTGCTCTCAGCATTCGAACGCCACCGATGCCGAGGAGGATCTCCTGGCCAATGCGGTTTGCCTGGTCTCCCCCGTAGACGTGGGCGGTCAGGTCACGATACCGGGTTTCATTCTCCGGAAGATTGGTGTCGAGCATTATTGCCCGTGCCCGACCGACCTCAACACTCCAGGCCCTAAACGAGACGGTGGCCTGGTCAATCTGCACAGTGCAGGTGATCGGAATTCCCTTTTTGTCGGTTACCGGTTTGATCGGCAGCTTCGCCGGGTCATACGATGGATATTGTTCCTGTTGCCAGCCGTCGGTGGAAATAGTTTGCCGGAAATAGCCCTGACGGTAGAAGAGAGTAACGGCGATAAACGGGAGGCCAAGATCGCTAGCCGATTTCGTATGGTCCCCGGCCAGAACACCAAGCCCGCCGGAATAAATGCGGAGGCTTTCGTGAAGGCCAAGTTCAGCGCTGAAATAGGCAACCGGAGCTTTCAATTGCCGGGCGTGGCGACTTGCCCATGTAGTTTTCGTTCCGGTATATGCTTTGTACTTCCGGCACATCGTTCTCGTTTTCCTGAAGAACTCCGGATCCTGCAGTCGCCCCTTCAGTTCCTGGCCGGAGATCCAGTTCAAAACCTCAACGGCATTGTGGTTGCTCTCCTCCCAGAAGAAGGGTGAGAGCTCATGGAACAATTGTTGAGCTGAAGGATGCCAGGACCACCAGAGGTTGTAGGCAACCTCTCTGAGGCAAAGGATGAGGCTGTTGATTTCTCTTTCGGAAATGCGTGGTCGGGGCAACGGTTGGATCTCCAATTCTTGTTGATGGGAACCGGAACGAACTCAGGCTATAGGACGAAAACGAAGTGCACCGGAGAAATGTGATTCAGGAAGAGCTTCAGCAGCTCAGGTGATGAGAAATATAAGAATTGAAGTTTGACTTTCCAACGCCGGAGTGGCAGTGAACCGGAGGGAGATTTCTACAGAAGATCACTCAAGAAATTTGCCGCTTCGAAGTTTGGTGAAGAACGGAGACTCATCTTTCATGGTCTTTGTTGTTCCATCGTTGCTTCCAGACTTGGTTTGCTTCTTCTCGTCGGTGAAGACATTGCGCGGTGTTGATGCTTCCCGCCATGCTGCCCTTTCCCGTTCCCTCCGTTGAAGTTCTTTCTGTAATTTCAGTAATTCCACTCGCTGCAGTTGTTCCGGAGTAAAAGAAGGAGATGTGCTTCCCTGTTGCTTTTGATTGAAGGATGCGTTCTTTTCCGATTCGGACATGCTTGTCACCCCTAAGCTGGAGAAGTAATTTACCTATTTTACCTTATTGCTCTGATCCGACCCAAGTTAATAAGATAATTCGCCGTTGTCAAGTAGTTCGTTAAAAACAACGACAGACCTTAACATTAATCGAGTCAATATGTTAACACATAGGTGTAAAAAAACGACCCCTTTCGGCTGGAGGCGGCGAGCTTTATGATAAAAGGCAAGAAAGTTGTCATCACGGGGGCATCTTCAGGAATAGGTCGCGAACTTGCATTGCTTTTGGCCTCTGAGGGCGCGAGCATTGTCCTGGGGGCTCGAAGGATAGACCTGCTCCAAAGCCTCGCCGGATCAATCAGATCGAAGGGAGGGGATGTCAGTATCCTGGAATGTGACGTTACGAAAAGAAGTGAGGCGGAGGAACTTGTCCATACTTGCGTAAGGACCTTTGGAGCCATTGACGTGCTGGTAAACAATGCCGGCCGGGGCCACTTCTCTTCTGTGGAGGACACGACAGACGAGATGATTGAGAGTATGTTCAGGCTTAATGTGTTTTCGCTCTGGTACACCGTTAGACCGGCGCTTGGCTACATGAAGAGACGGCAGAGCGGGCATATCATCAACATGGCCAGCATGGCTGGAAAGTTGGGGTTTCCCTACAACAGCGGATATGTTGCTGCAAAGCACGCATGCGTTGGCTTTACTCATGCACTCAGGATGGAGCTCGTGGAAACAGGGATCCATGCATCCGTCGTTTGCCCCGCGGGAGTGTTGACCGACTGGGCGTCAAGCACGGAAGGCAACCCG
>DAIPLH010000530.1:0-1677 GCA_036769325.1 Bacteroidota bacterium | reverse complement strand
TCAGGTTTACATCCTGCACGATCTGCGCCAGGTCGCGCCGCAGATAGCCGTCTTCATCGAGGTTGCCGATGATTTCGTGGCCGATAATCGTTTCTTCGTCATCAAGTTCGAGCAGGTTGAATTGTTCGAGCATCCTATGATAGAGAGGAACCGAATCAGGGATCGGTATTTCGTCCCGCTCTTCTCCATCAAAGCTATCAGAGGTTTTGAAGCCGCTGATATCGTCATTCAGATAATCATCGAGGCTGTAGTCTTCTTCTTTTTCCTTCTTCTCTGCTTCGGCTGCCTCGGTTTCGGCAACCGGCTCTTCCTGTTCCTGGTTGACCTCCATTTCCTCCTCATATCCTTCTTCGAGGAGGGGGTTCATCTCCAGTTCCGCTTTAATCTTCTGCTCCAATGCAAGCGTAGGAAGCTGCAGCATCTTCAGGTATTGAACCTGCTGAGGTGACAGCTTCATAAGCATTTTTTGCTGGAGCGAGATATTCAGCATGGTCAGCTCTTTGCGGGCTCCTTCAGTCCATTTTGACATTCCTTGCGGAACGAGTCATACCAGGTTTCACCGAACTTGCGGACAAGCGGATCTTTCAGGAATTCAACGAGGGTCGTCCCGTCCGCCTCTCCTTTTGCGCGGCCCGCCTTGCATTCAGCAATCTGCTCGTACCGGAGAACATCGGGACCAAACCTGCTTGCCCTGATGGGGAACAGGTGGCACGAGATTGGTTTCCTCCACTTGGTCTCTCCATTGATGTATCCTCGTTCGAAGGAACATCGTGCAATGCCTTCTTCGAAGAATGCGAAAACGCAGGCGTGCTCATTCACGCAGGTTGTTGCCCGGCTTCCAGGAGGCCCTTCATAAAGGCCTGATTTATCAATCACGCTCAGATGCTCAGGAGAGAGGTATTTGCGAATCACCGGAAAGGCTCTATGGATTTCTTCAATCTCTTCTTCCTCGAGTGGTGCCCCACGCCCTCCCTCGAGGGTGCAGCAGGCCCCCTTGCACGCGCCGACGTCACACGAAAAATGTGCGCGGGGGATGTCATTGTCTATGAAGGTCTCGGCGATTAGGAACATGATTTCGGGAAAGTACAGTTGAAAAGTACGTTTTTTCCCAAGAAAGAACAAAGGATGATGCGAATCCTCAGTCTATCCACTTACCCGGAGACCCGTCCGATTAGGAGTGAGGGGGAAGGTCATTGATCCTCATCCCGGGTGGGCTATGGTAAGTCCGGACCGAAACGGAACTGAAGCACCTCCATCAGATGGCGCTGAATATTTTCCCTGGTTGCTGTCTGATAAGCCCTTTCAGTTCGAGGTTGAGAAGTTCCACAAGCACCTCCCCGCTTGAGAGTCTTGCGGAAATTGCGATATCGTCCACGTGGATCTTGCCGCTGCCGATGGCATCCAGTACCTTTTGTTCGAACAATGAGAGCTCAGGCCGGGGGCGTGTTGCTTGCAGGCTTGTTCCGGCCATCGCCGAACCCCTTCGGAGCGATGGATCCAACTCCGCAAGGATGTCATCAACGGATTCTGTGAGCTTTGCCCGACCTTCCTTGATCAGAAGGTGGGTTCCGCTGGGCCGGCCATCACCGATGGGTCCAGGCAGGGCAAACACCTCACGGTTCTGATCGAGAGCCATCGATGCGGTGATCATTGCTCCGCCCTCGATGCCCGTCTCAA
>DAIPLH010000204.1:0-5848 GCA_036769325.1 Bacteroidota bacterium | reverse complement strand
CCGGGTACGCTTGAACTCACGAGACTTCGCGGCTATCGCGCCGCTGGTGTGAACAGACTCAGCATCGGGCTTCAATCGTTCCATGAAGATGAGCTTGCGTTCCTCGGAAGGATACACAACGCCGAAGAGGCAGAGCAGGCCGTCCACAATGCACGGGAAGCAGGTTTCACAAATGTCAGCATCGACCTGATCTATTCGCTGCCGGGACAGAGCATCGCAAAGTGGGGCCAGTCGTTGACCCGTGCGCTCGCACTTCAAACGAACCATATCTCAGCGTATAGTCTTATCGTGGAAGATAACACTCCGCTTGCCCGGCTTGTCGGAAGCAGGCAGGTTGTACCGCAACCTGCAGAGAGAGAGGCAGAGTTTTTCGAACATACGTCGATGGTTCTCGCAAGCGCGGGATATGAACAGTATGAGGTTTCGAACTTTGCACAGCCTGGCTTCCGGTCGAGCCACAACATGAATTACTGGAGGCATGGGAATTATCTTGGCCTTGGCCCATCGGCTCATTCTTTTTGGAAGATGGATGGGGAAGCGCGTCGATGGTGGAATATTGCAAACGTGAACAACTACATTTCACTGCTCGCAGATGGCAGTCTTCCGACGGCAGGTGATGAGACACTGACCGGAGAGTCGATGATGGTGGAGCGGTTCTTTCTTGGCCTCAGGAGCGATGGTGTTCGGCTTGATGAGTTTCGCCGCGAGTTTGGTGACGGGCTGCTCAGCAAGCACCGCTCACTTCTCCATGAGCTTGTTCGTGACGAGATGATGGTGATGGACGAGAACACAATTCGCCTCACCCCGAAGGGATATCTTCTCTGTGATGAGATGAGCGCCAGATTGACGAACTGATATTCAGGATTTCCGATCTCTCTCATTCAATTGAGTATCTCTCGTTTCATAGGCCGTTTCTATCTCCTCTTTGCCTACTCCCTCTACTACAAGAAGAAGCTGCAAGAGATCGACAATGTCCGTCTCTTTGGCTTTTCACTTACAATCCCGCCTGGTGTTTTCCATCCTCGCTTTTTCCTCACGACGAAGGTGTTTGGAAAATATTTGTCTACCCTGGACCTGAAGAACTCTGCCCTTCTTGAAATGGGATGTGGTTCGGGAGTTCTCTCTCTGCTGTGTGCCTCGAAAGGGGCAAATGTCACAAGCATTGACGTGAATCCGCTGGCGGTTGAATGCACGCGGAGAAATGCAGAGGCGAACAAACTGGGTGACAGTGTCCACGTGCTGCAGAGCGATCTGTTCTCGGGGCTTTCAACAGAAAAGCGATTCGACCTGATTGTCTGGAATCCGCCGTTTTATCCCAAGGAACCGTCCGATGATGCGAGCAAAGCACTTTACACAGGTGAAGGTTATCGTGTCATTGAACGATTCGCGAAGGAGATGTCCGCCCACCTCACTGAAAGAGGCGTGGCATTGATCCTCTGGCGGAAGGGGGATAAAGGCGAAATGACAATCGTGAAGTTCTTTCGTGACCAAAGTCTGGATTGTGAATCCGTTCACACAGAGGCCACTTGGATTGAAACGTTTGTCATATACAGGTTCCAGAACAGTAGTTCCTGAAGCTGATCAACCTTCCACATCACGTCTTTTCTTGATATTCAACCCCCTTTGACCTATATTTTCAGCTTGCAATTCGGGGCCCGGGCTGACTGCCCTACCGCCGGGCACTATTCGACACAATGAGGCGTTCATGAATCATCAGATAATCAACCGACTTGTTGCCGGAGCGGTTTTTGTCATTACCCTTCTTACGTATTTCATCACGATCGCACCCACAGTGGTGTTCTGGGATGTGGGAGAGTTCATTGCCGCATCATATATGCTGCAGGTGCCCCACCCGCCGGGATCCCCGCTCTTTCTACTTGTAACCCGAATTGCAATGATGTTCCCCTTCGCCGATGACCTTGCAGTCAGAGCCCACGCGTTCTCCGCTCTCTGCAGCGCCTTTGGGATCATGTTCCTGTACCTGACGACTATCCGGGTCATTCTGGATTTCAGGGGCATTCCGGCGTCGCTCACGGACAAACTAACACTGTATGGCGCAGGGTTTATTGGTGCCCTCTCCCTGACATTCGGTACGACATACTGGAACAACTCGATCGAAGCCGAGGTGTACGGCGTCAGCATGTTATTCGTGGCGGCTGTCATGTGGCTTGCCATGCGCTGGTATGAGAGGGCAGACAACGAAGGGAATGAAAAATACCTGATTCTCATCGCGTACCTCATGGGACTCTCGCTCGGCGTCCATCTCCTTGCCCTCCTTGTCATTTTTCCCGTTGGGATGATCGTCTATTTCAGGAAGTATGAAATTTCCTTCAATTCATTCTTCGTATTCCTGGCTATCTCACTTGGGATTTTCTTTCTGGTCTACCCGGGAATCGTAAAATATCTTCCCGGAATGATGGATGGCGAGCTCGGGGGGTCGAAGAGTGACGTGATGCGCTTCGTGCCATGGATTCTTATTGCCGGAGCAATCTTCGGGGTCTACTATACCTACAAGCACAGGATGCGCGCTCTTCACACAGGGCTCGTTGCCATCGTCCTGATTCTGATTGGCTACACTACCTACACCGCTGTCCTGATTCGTTCGAACACCGATGTTCCGATGAACGAGAATGATCCGAGCAACCTTGAACGGCTGACCTCATATCTCAACCGCGAGCAGTATGGCGACATACCGCCGTGGCCGCGCAGGTGGAGTATGGAACCGCACCAGCAGAAGATGTACACGGAGTATTCCAGCGATATGGATTATCTGCTGCGGTACCAGCTGGGTCATATGTTCCTCCGGTATGTCGGCTGGAACTATGTCGGCCAGATAAGTGATGTCCAGGATTCAGGGATCAACTGGAAAGACACGTTCGGGATCCCGTTTTTGATGGGACTCATTGGCGCGTGGTATATTTTCAGGAAAGACAAGAAGATGGGGTGGGTGTTCCTCGCCACCTTTGTCATCCTCGGCCCCGTCCTTGCCCTCTACAACAATCAGCAGGAACCACAACCGAGAGAACGCGATTACATTTATGTCGGAGCGTTCTATATTTTTTCTTTGTGGATTGCCATCGGTATCGTTGCCGTCAGTGACCTCATTCGGGATTCGATAGCATCGCCAAAGAATCGGCAGGTCGGAACAGCTTCAATGCTCGGCCTCCTGGTGATTGCCATCCCCGTGAACATGGCAAGAATGAATTGGGACAGCCACGACCGCTCCGGGAACTTCGTTGCATGGGACTACTCGTACAATATCCTCCAGACCTGTGAACCTGAAGCGATTCTCTTCACGAATGGAGACAACGACACCTTTCCACTATGGTATCTGCAGGATGTGGAAGGTATCCGCCGGGATGTGCGTATTGTGAACCTCAGTCTGGTCAACACGCCATGGTACATCAAACAACTGAAGAAAGAACCATACTATCAGGAGGCGAGCGCCATTCCTCTCAGTTTCACCGACGCGCAGATCGATCGGATCCAGCCTGTTGCTTGGGATCCCCAGGTCGTGGAACTTCCGGTCTCCGCCGAAACGTACCTCAGCTACGGAGTCACCGACACAGCGGCGATCAACCGTGGAAAGATCAGCTGGAATTTCAGGAATACATTCCGCGCCGGGCAGACAAACGCCATCAGGGTACAGGACCGGCTTGTCTGGGAGATCGTCCGGACGAATCAGTGGAAAAAGCCGATCTATTTTGCGGTTACCGTTGCGCCCGACAGCAAGATCGGACTTGATGAGCACCTCTGGTTCAGGGGACTTGCATGGCGGCTTGAACCAAGGAAGACTCCTTCACAGGAGGCGGGACTTCACGCCGATGTGCTGGAGGAGAATCTCTTTAACGAACCTGAAGGGTTTTCAAAGACGCCGCAATCCGGCTACAAGTTCCGCGGTATGAACAATCCCCAGGTGTATTTCGATGAGAACGTGACTCGTTTGATGACGAATTATCGCTCTTCGTTCATCCGTCTGGCGCTTTACCAGATGAATGTCGCCGGCAACCAGCCAAAAGCTGAACGGGCTCTTGATCGGATGGAGGAGGTTATTCCACGCTCACGCGTTCCGATGTCGTGGGACCTGAGTTCGGATATTGCAACATTCTATTTCAGGCTGGGTCGCATTGAGGAATTCAAGGCCATTGCAGCAGAAATTGAACCGGTATGCTGGGAGATGATCCGGAGCGGAAGGGGAAATATCAATTCGTATTACAACCCTTACAGGGTACTCCTCGACATCTACACAAACAGCAAGCAGCCCGCGAAGAAGATTGAAGTGTTGAAGGCCCTGCAGGATATCTACAAGAACGATCAGGGGATTCAACGACGAATCACGGAGGCGGAGGCTGAGCTCAGGCAGCAGGGTGGAAGCCCCGGGAGCGATACTATTTCCGGGAAGTAAAGACTCTCTCCTGGAATTTCGATTGAACAAAAAATCCCGCCACTGAGGCGGGATTTTTGTTTTTTGGAAGGAGGTCTAACCCTTCCTGGTTTTTGCAATTTGGACAATTGCCACTCCGGCGAGAATGATCGCAGTCGAAAGAAGAGTCCTGAGGTCGAGTGGCTCGGACAGAATCAGCGCTCCGAGGAAAATGGCTACGATCGGATTCACATAGGCGTATGTCGAAGCCTTGGCCGGTGGGACATGGTGGAGAAGATACGTGTATGCTGTGTAGCCGATGATTGAACCGAAGATGATCAGGTAGATGAGAGACAGGAATCCATCCTGCGAGATCTGAATATCCACCATCTCTCCCGTCAGGAATGCAATCACCAGCAACACCACACCGCCGGAAAACATTTGAAGGCCCGTACTCATGAACACATCCCCGCCGACGGCCTGCCTTTTGGAATAGACTGAACCTGCTGACCAGGACAGAGAAGCGAACAGGAGGCCAAGAATCCCAGCCGGGTTGATGATCTCCGACCCTCCGCCTGTCGAAAACGACGGAGAGACAAGTATGACAACGCCACCCAACCCGAGAAGAATACCAATCCAGCCCGTCAGGGAAAGCCGGTGTCCGCCTGGAATCAATGCGTCGATCGAAGACATGAAAAGAGGAACCGCCGCAATAATGACGGCAGCTAATCCGGAAGGAACCCATTGTTCCGACCAGACGACCATTCCATTTCCGCCGACCAACAGGAGTATTCCCACGATCGCATGTGTCTTGTATTGGGAGATACGATCCGGCAAAGGCTTATTGGCAAGTTTTCCATACAGCAGCATGGTTCCGCCGGCGACGAAGAATCGAAGACCTGCAAAGAGTGCAGGAGGGATATCCCTGACTCCAATGCGAATGGCGAGATACGTGGAACCCCAGACGATGAATACGCTCAGGTACGCAAGGATAAGCTTGAAGCGCAACGCGCGCTCGTGATGCGATGGCTCAGGTGTATCGGTCATGCGGAATTCTCAGAAGATGCGCAGTGGGTTCTCATCGTGGGGCCAATCGCTTTAGCGCCTGAATCTGTCCGGCATGATACACGTCGTGCATCGAAATACCGTAGATCTGTCGCAGTGTGCTCACCTTGCTTCCGGGCGGAGTGTTTTGGAGTTCCCGGAGGGACAAACCGACTATGGTTTCGCGCAGTGAACGGTGAACGTCTTCCAGTAACGCCCGGTCTTCTTTCCAGGAAGTTTCTGTGGCCTCTTCGGGCCTGAGAAACCAATTGCTTCCTTTGACCGGAAAGGATCCCCGTTTTTCCCCGAGCAGCCGTCGACGAACGACATATTTCCAATATGCGGCATGGAGAGCAATTTCCCAGATATTGTGCCGCCCCGGTTCCGGTCGCCATGCCGCAGTTTTTGCCGAGACTCCTCTCAGTGATCCCTTGAGGTTTG
>DAIPLH010000203.1:4269-5851 GCA_036769325.1 Bacteroidota bacterium | reverse complement strand
CCTCCTCCTTCACCACGGCTGGTTGTTGTTGAGCGGGAGGTTGTTGCTGTTGAGCTGGAGGTTTTGGGGCAGCGAATGTCAAGGTCTTCCCGTTGGATAACACAATGACTTCAATATCATCCTGAGCTAGTTCAAAGTTCAGCTCTGTTGAATAGTCATAGAACTCAACCGTCCTTTCCTTGACAGTTTTCACCTCCCCTACGTACAATCTCCCGTTTCTCATATGAACCTTATCTGTGTCTGATTGGCTCAGTTCAAACACCATTCCAAATGACTCAGATTCATTGTTCAAATCATTCCAAGTTGTTGCCTTGGTCGGAGAACCTGCGAATGATGAGCTTGCAAGGAAAAGAAGGACAATTGCCCAGAGATGGTGAGTCATCGGGGTACTCCTTTCGAAGGGTGGTTGTGTAGACTTAGATGATTGAAATGCTTGGGTGGGAATGTTGGAATGATAAGAACTCTAACAGGTAACAACAAGAACTTTATTCCCTCAAAATGAAACAATCACGCCTTCATTTTCTCGCTCATTTATCCATTCTTCTTGTTTGAGCCCTAACTTCCTTCTGCTAGTCGTCTGTACTTGATAGTGGTTACTGATCCTTCAATGCCTTTTCATGAGCAGCAAGGATTGTGCTATCTACACCAGGTAGGCGCAGCCTAAACAGAAAATCACATGAGTCTGCTTTGCATGAACTCTATGTGGTCACAAAGTGACTGAGAGCTACCAAGAAGATGAATGTTGCATTTAGGGAATGGTTCAAGGAAAGAAAGGTCAAGATACTTGTTCCAGTTCTGACATTTCTAATTGGATGGCTTGTTTGGGGGAACTTGATGGAGAGTGTCTTGGGGTTGAATAGGAGTTTGGTTGGGTTGTTCTGATGATATGAGTGGAAACAAATATGGCAACGAAGCTAATAGAACAGTGACACCTGCCGAGGCGATGGACCTGAACACTTTTCTTTTTGCCGCCAATCGCCGTTGATAGTTCTGACCCGTATCCAATTCCACATCTGGCCAAAGTGCACGGACATACTCACCAAACTTGATACCAACAATACCTGAGGATGCAAACATGAGACCAGCGAGTAATCCAAACGTATAGCCCGCTACAGGTGTTCCGAAGCCGCTAGCGTAGTACACTATTCGAATTCCAACCCAGAATGCTAACAGACCCATTGCCACAGCAGCGAACCAGGAACCTGGCTTGCCATACCATTTTTGCCTTGCTAGTTTTGCCAACCAGTCTTCAAATGACTTGGTGATTGCCCTGACTTTTTGAGTGTTTTCTCCAGAAATGTATGCCCTACTATCTAACCTATCTGAACCATGTGTGAGGGTTATCCGTACATCACAATCCTTGGTTCTTAGTACTATCTCAACGCTCTTAACTATTTCTGTCTTGAAACTATTGCTAAGAATCTCTGGATTTCTATCTGAACGGCTAATGTCATTTTCCAGTTTCACTTCATATCTTCTGCTGAAATAGTCGAACTCACCCTTCTCTCTATCAAATCCAAAAGCTTCATGTAGGTCATTTGCTAACTCAGTGATGTTAACTTCATTAATTACAACGCCTCCA
>DAIPLH010000203.1:0-4259 GCA_036769325.1 Bacteroidota bacterium | reverse complement strand
ATATTGTTCTGTGTTCGGTCATTTTGATTCCACAATTCCAATCGACCTGAATATACCTCAAACCCTAATCTCAGGCAACATCAGCACCGCATCCCTCTTCTTCTGATATCACCCGTGTCTGTCAGAGGCCTCCATATTTTGTAACCCATTTGTAACTCTTGGTGATTTTTGTATTCTTAAGAAGTTGTTCAACCATCCTGCCAAGCCTTAAGTTTCATCCATGTCAACAAGCCCAGATGAACAGAAAGTATTGGAAGCACTAGCCGATATCATCGAAGGGCGTGTCGTCAAGAGGTCAGTCCATAGCCTTCTCTGGTCATCCATCAGTGTGGCAGACCAATTTGTTCAGGTTTTGGAAGAAAAAGGGTATCTTGCTACTCCGCTGCAGGACATCGATGTTCAGCCTGGAGAGCGTGTTCCTGCCTTTCATATAGACGGAGACACGGCATACTTTGGATGGGTGTTTTGGGAGAAGTTCACTGATCGCAAGATGCGAAAGCTCTACGGCAGTGTCGTCCGCAACGCCAAAGGTGACTGGGCTATTCAGATTGCAGGGAACAGGCCGACACCGGTCTACGTGAACTTGAGTTTGAAGGGGGAGATGGATATCGACAACCCGTCGGGGTTTTGACGGTGCCGGAGATTCCCGATCTTGTATATGTACGGCGGTATCTTCACGACACGCTCCTTGGAAGATCCGTAACCGGTGTTGAGGTCAAGCAAACGGTTGTTGTGCGTGTGATCGGCGAAGGTTCGGTCGGGGATCTTCTTCGCGGCAGGAAGATCGAGTCAGTTGAAACCCGCGGACCGTTCATCCGTTTTCGGCTGAGCGGGTCGTTCAGCATCCTGATGAACCTCATGCTCGCAGGACAACTGCAGCATCAGCTCTCCGGACAAAAAAGCGTGGGGTACCGCTGTCTCTCCATCCTCCTGGATGACGATTCAAGAATCAATCTTTGTGATTCGAAGCGGATGGCCAAGGTGTACATTGTTCCGGATTCAGGTACGCAGGGTGTTCCGAGGCTGGAGGATCAAGGAATCGATGTTCTTTCAGAGCGTTTTACCCTGGACCGGTTTCAGGCACTCGCCAGAACAAACCGACGGAAGCAGGTTCGGGTATTCCTCACGGACCAGCGCTCTCTCAGCGCAATCGGAAACGCATACGCCGACGAAATTCTCTATGAGGCAAGGATACACCCCAAGACGTTCGTGGGGAAATTGAGGGACGCGGACATTGAAGCATTATTCAATGCCGTCCGGTCCGTTTTGCAATGGGGTGTTGAACAGGTTGAGAAAGCAAAGCAGCCGATCCATATCAAGGTCCGCGACCACATGAGGGTAAGGAACCGGAAGGGAAAATCCTGCGAACGCTGCGGTACCACCATCCGCCGGGAAGGCGTCAGAGGTTACGACGTGTTTTTCTGTCCCGCCTGTCAACCCGCGACGCGTGAGTTGTTTCTCGATTGGAGAAAGATTCCGTAGCAGCACAAACCCGAAGCACAAAGCACGAAATCCGAAGGAAATCCGAATTACCAAAATTCAAATGACCAAAACGAAGGGCTATGTAAAAATATTGGTTGTTCTGTTTTATTAAACGCAAAGACGCAAAGACCATGGTGGTTCAATAGCGCAAAGGACACGGAGAAAAAGTTATTGATGGGAAGACCTTCTTTCTTTGCGCCCTTTGCGAAACCTTTGCGCCTTTGCGGTTAAAAAACCACAGCCCTGTTTCAACCAAGAAAAGGAGTACTCGATGCGTTTGGCTTTCCTGATATTGACCCTGACTCTCGCCTTCACCCGGAGTTTCGGAGGCGGCTTCAAGCCATCTGATGACGCAACACGAGGAATGGGGGCGGTAGACCCATCTTCGCTGATGAGCCATATCCGGTTTCTGTCTCATGACCTTCTTGAAGGTCGCGCACCGGGAACGCGTGGCGATGTTCTTGCGAGAACATACATTGCCTCGCAGATGGAGCTTCTTGGCCTGAAGCCGGGCGCTGAGGACGGGTCGTACTTTCAGCCGGTTCCGATTCTCTCCATGACCGCAGACCCTGCAATGAAGATGAAAATCTCAGGAAAGGGGAAGGACCTCTCGTTTGCCTACAGAACTGATTTCGTCGCCGTTGCGGGAAGCCAGAAAGAAAACGTTGAGCTGAGCAACGCCGAGCTCGTTTTCGTCGGATATGGTATCGATGCGCCGGAGCAGAAGTGGGACGACTACAAGGGAGTTGACCTGCGCGGCAAAGTACTGCTGATGATGAACAATGATCCATCCCCCGATGACCCGAAGGAATTTGCCGGGAAGGCGAGACTCTACTATGGCCGCTGGACTTACAAATTTGAGATCGCCGGGAAAAAGGGAGCCGCCGGAGCGCTCATTATCCACACACGCGAATCAGCCGGGTACGGTTGGAACGTTGTCGAGTCGTCCTGGTCCGCTGAACAATTCGAATTGGAGCAACAGCCGGGCTCTACCTCTGCGATGATGAATGGCTGGGCCACGTTTGAAATGACGAAGAAGATCCTGGAGCTTGCAGGGAAAAACTACGACGAGTTGGTCGCATCGGCCCAGGACAGGTCCTTCAAGCCCGTTCCCCTGGGAGTTTCGCTTTCAACACTGATAACAACGAACATCAGGAAGGTCATGACGACGAATGTCATCGGGCTCCTTCCCGGAGGCGATCCTGAACTCAAGGATGAAGCGGTCGTGTACACCGCCCATTATGACCACCTCGGTGTTGGAAATCCTGTTGAGGGCGACTCCATTTATAATGGCGCATTGGACAATGCAAGCGGAGTCAGCGCCATGCTCAACATCGCGGCCTCATTCACGTATCAGGGACAGCTTCCCAGACGATCAATCCTTTTTGTAGCAGTCGCCGCCGAGGAATCGGGTCTTATTGGCTCAAAGTACTACTCGGAGCGACCCACGTTCCATCCCGGAAAAATTGCAGCAAACATCAACATCGACGGGATCAATATTTTTGGGAAGACGAAGGACATCATCATGGTTGGACTTGGGAAATCTTCAATCGATGGTGTTCTCAAGGATGTCGCGGGCTGGCAGGGACGGATTGTGAAACCCGACCAGTTTCCCGAGCAGGGTTTCTTCTACCGGTCCGATCAATTCAATTTTGCGAAGATCGGAGTTCCCTGCATGTATGTCGATCCGGGTGTGGAGTATATCGGAAAGCCACCCGACTTCGGCAAGCAGATGGTTGAGGAGTATATCCAGAAGAACTACCATCAGCCGAGCGATGAGGTTGGGGACTGGGACCTTACCGGAGCTGTCGAGGATATACAACTGCTCTATCTTGTCGGCTATGTGATCGCACAGGACAACGCAATGCCCGTTTGGAATAAGGGGGATGAGTTTGAGGGCGCGAGAATGAAGGCGTTGGGGAAATAGAAAATAGAGGGTGGGGGATGGATGATAGAGGATAGAGGAGAGAAGGGAGATTGGAGAGCGGGGAGGCAAGAAGCAAGAGGCAAGAGGGTGGAACGCAGAAGAAGGAGAAAGGAAGCGGAACGCGAAACGCGTCCCAAAGGGACCCCTTCGGGGGAAGTGAAGGACTGAGAAGAAATCGGAACGCGGTGGGCTAAGGCAAAAGAAATCGCAGAGACGCGGAGAGCGCAGAGAATAAGCAGAGGATTGTTCCGGTTTCTTGGACTACTGACTATCGACTCCCGACTATGTTATTGACTGACCAGACTGGATAGACTGAATAAACTGTATGGACTGATTTAGGACTACTGACTTCTTTTCCTGAACAGACTGAACAGACTGAACAGACCGGATAGACTAAATAGACTGGGCTATGTTCCACACTTTGAATGAATTCTACCGCGCGTGGGAGCCGGAAATTGAGAGAACTCAAAAAATTCTCAAGCATCTCACGAATGCGTCCCTTTCGCAGGGGGTTTCTCCTGAGGGAAGGACAATCGGGCGGCTTGCATGGCATCTGACAACAACCATTCCCGAGATGATGAACAGAACCGGCCTTCATATTTCCGAGCCGGATCCTGAAGCCCCGGTTCCCGGGAGTGCAAAGGAGATCTTCAACGCATACAATAAGGCTGCAATCGGACTTCTTGATCAAATCAAAGCCGGATGGACGGACGAATCATTGAAGGTTGTTGACGACATGTATGGTGAGAGATGGAGCAGGGCCGCGACGCTGAACACACTTATCTTTCATCAGGTCCACCATCGCGGGCAAATAACAGTCCTTATGCGCCAGGCAGGGTTACCGGTTCCG
>DAIPLH010000202.1:3988-5859 GCA_036769325.1 Bacteroidota bacterium | reverse complement strand
CCCCGTAGGGGGGAACCGGAGTTTCAATAGCCGGGTCTACGACCTCGTAGAGGGGGAGAGTTCTATGAATGAAACCAAAGTGGGATCCGCTAGAACTCTTGCTACTCACAACTCAAATCAGTAAGGTTTTCAGGATACTCAACCAATCGGAAGGAATTCACCCATGTTCATACTTTCTCTTTTCGCGGCGCTCAGCCTTCTCTTCCCCAAATCTGATCTGCAAACCCGGGATATCTCTTACGAGTCGGAGGGCACGAAGCTCAAGGGCTATCTGGTGTTCGATAAATCAATCGAGGGCAAACGTCCGGGTGTGCTGGTTGTGCACGAATGGTACGGGCATAACGACTATGCCAGGAAGCGTGCGGAGATGCTTGCAGAACTAGGCTACGTCGCCCTCGCCCTCGACATGTACGGTGATGGAAAAACTGCGGATCACCCCAAAGATGCAGGGAAGTTTGCCGGCGAGGTGTCGGGCAACATGCCGGTGATGAAAGCGCGTTTCATGGCGGCACTCGAGGAACTCAGGAAGGACCCACAAGTTGACACTGAGAGGATCGGTGCGATCGGGTATTGTTTCGGCGGTGGCGTTGTCCTCCAGATGGCGCGGGCAGGTATCCCGCTGAAAGGAGTGGTGAGCTTTCACGGCAGTCTTGGAACCTCAGCTCCTGCGCAAAAAGATGCTGTCAAGGCAAAGATTCTTGTGTGCAACGGTGCGGATGATTCTTTTATCTCTGCTGAAGCAATTGCGGCCTTTAAAGATGAGATGGACAAGGCGGGAGCTGACTACAAGTTCATCTCTTATGAAGGAGCAATCCATAGTTTTACCAACCCACGGTCAACAGAGATCGGGAAGAAATATGGAATACAGGTGGCATACAACGAGAAAGCGGACAAGGAGTCGTGGAACGAAATGAAGGGATTCTTCGCGGAGATCTTCAAGAAGTAACTTTACATCAATCGGGGTGGTGAGACTCTTCCGGGAGGAGGGGAGGCCTGTTTAACGCGGTCAGTCCTGAATCATCTTCTGAAATGCGTCAAGTTCTCTCAGAGGCATCAGGTCGTTGTCGCCCCGTGCCTGGGCCTTCAGCTTTGGGTTGAGTGTGAGCGCTTTGCGGAGTACTTCGAGGGCATCCTCCTCATGGCCGGCCGCAAGACGGATGACTGCGAGGTCGTAAAGCACTTCCGGATTCCCGGGAGCCAGGAGCGCTGTTCGTTCCATGAGCGGGAGCGAAGCTGCGGCCTTTCCATCCTTGAAGAGCGTCCATGCTTCGTTCCAGGAGTAGTTCATCTGTGAATAGTTGAGCAAACGCCCGAGCTCCTCGAACGGTTCGGTATGGTCGTCCACACGGATGTCGATGGCCCTGTCCGTGAAGCCGCCGTATCCTGCTCCTTCCTTGACAACCAGAAGTGCCGCAGACTGTTTCCCCCGTGAATCGCCTCCCATCCGGTCTCCCGCAAGCAGCGCTCCATACAGGCGATCGGCCAGGCTTCCACTCATGGCAACAAACGTGCTCTCCATTGCCGCAACGACCACTTCACCTGCAAGGATGTTGCCTTCCACGGCGTAGTTCCTGCCGCTCCTTCCTCCGGCCCAGGGGATGCATTCAGAGCCCGTATAGGTTGCCGACTGACCGTCAGCGGCTACGAGCCCGAACTGCCTCCGCGTAGGATCCTCATCATCCTTCAGAAGGCTTTCGACCACCCGGTCAGGGTCCATTCCATCCTTCAACAAATCGAGTCCGCGCCAGCCAAATGATGTATTGGCAAACGATTGGGTCGCGACAGCCCCGACTCCGGCCCTGGCCCAGGGAACCACGGAGCCTACGGCAAAGAACCGTGACGCAACAGCGACGCCAAGCTCACCGGTGGTT
>DAIPLH010000202.1:0-3978 GCA_036769325.1 Bacteroidota bacterium | reverse complement strand
TCACGACCAACTATGGAGAACGTGGAAACAACAGTTTCACGCGGGTGATCATCCGGTGCGGTGGGATTGAACAGAAGTGCAACAGCGAAAGGAATACAGAACATCAGGTCTCCCTGAGTGAGCTTCAGGCCGCGTGGACCCTTCGGAGAAGAGAGTTGATCTCTTCCTTGCCTGCCTGGCGGACATGCTCCATCTTCGTGTCGCGGAAGATGTATCCCGCGATGATGCGGTAGCTGTCATAGTCAAACAGATGGATTCCCCGCACGCGCAGATTCGATTGTTCTCTGGAATGGGTGAAACTGTAAAGCAAACACCAGTTGTCGACCACGAACACCTCTTCCACACCATCATCCTCATTTTTTTCTTCGATGATCACCGCCCCTGGAAAAGGCCAAGCTTTGACCCGGCGTTCGTCAAACGCGGCCTCGAGGCGTGAATTGTACAACCCCGGCGGCTCGAGTTCCATGCACGCGCCATTACATTGATGAAGGTGGTAGGAAAAACAGGACCGTTTTGAATGCTCAAGCCCAATGAGATTCAGACAGAGGCGGTGTTGCTTTGCCGCCGCGGCGAGAAAGTCCTTTGCCTGCGTGCGTGTCTTGAAAATCCCCAGGATGGACTCAGTTGCCGTTGGATCAACATGGTTTGTCGGTTCGAGTCTGACCGCGGAGTAACCGGAAGATGTGGTCCACCTGCGCGCGAGGATGATGCGTCGCTTGTGGCGGGAAAGTCTGTTGTAGTGGGGGTGAAGTTCTTTGATCAGTTGCGATTCCAGCAGGAGCGCGCCAAGCTCACCAACCGTCTTGCGGGCCTCGACGTGGGTGACCCGGCGGCACATATGGATTTCTTCGTGTGTCGTGAAGTGCGAGCGGACCCTCGTGCGGATCGACTTGCTCTTTCCGACATAGAGCAGCTCGCCGTGCGCACCATAGAGGAGGTAAACTCCGGGAGAATCCGGAAGCTTACGGATTGACTCTCTGACCGAAAGCTGGCCTTCGATGTGTGGGCTCTTTTGGGACGCCTTCATTCTCTGGGGATCAAAGTAGTGATGATGACGATGAAAACCAAATCGGTGGCAGTGTCGCAGCTCGATTCTTCACTAACATGGATCTTACAAACACCTCATCAATCATAAATCATCATTCTTCAATCATCAATTCCAGGTCACCACCCCCAGTCGCGTTCATTCCTACTTATCCTGTCACTCTACTTCGACTCATGAAGCGAGACGGGAGTCTCACTCTACAAGATACTGCTTCCCTCTGACTTCTGACCTCTTTCTTTTATTTCTTCCTGCCTCTTGCCTCCTGCCCTCTATCCTCTGACTTCTACCATCTCTCCTCCTTCAGCTCACATACTGATCAGGTCGCCTCCCCTTGAAGAGATCATTGAACTCGTTCAGCCGTTTGTCCTTCGCTCGGGCCGGATCCAACTCAATACACCTAACACCTTCCGACGAATCGTCCATCCGGCAGAGAATCTCACCCATCGGCGACACGATCTCACTCCGGCCGATATACGTCAGGGAAATGTCACCCCGATGTTCAGTGCCGACCCGGTTCGCAGTGACGGAGAAGAACCTGTTTTCCAGACACCGTGTGACCATTGCATCCGGGCAATGCGGAAGAACAAGATTCGATGGATGAAGGATAAGCTCTGCACCTTGAAGGGCAAGCGATCGGGCGGCCTCCGGGTAAAACCAATCAAAACAGATCATCATTCCGACACGACCGAAGGGAAGATCGAACACAGGGAACCCCAGGTCACCGGGAGAGAAAAGCAGGTTTTCTCTATAGAAAAGATGGACTTTCCGATAGTGGCCGATCAGCCCTGATGGTCCTACGAGGGCGCTCGAGTTGTAAAGCAGGGCTGCTTTCTCTGCAAAGCCATACGCAATGTAACAGGAGTGACTCGATGCAAACTCTGCCATCACCCGGAATGTCTTGCCGGAAACATCTTCGGCATAGCGTTCAACCTCTCGTGCATCGACGAAGTTGTATCCCGTACTGAACAACTCCGGCAGGACGTAGAGGTCAGCCGGGTTCTCACCAAGAAGAACAAGGGCCCGCTCGACGTTTGCTTCCACGGTTCCGAACGACGGGTTGGTCTGAACAACAGCAACACGCATGGGGATCGTCAGTGGGTTTTTAGTGAGTTCCTGATCTCTTCATACCGGAAACACGAGGTCAGGTGATCGTTGACCATGCCAACGGCCTGCATGAACGCGTAACAGATGGTTGACCCGACAAACCGGAATCCCCGTTTCTTCAGGTCCTTGCTCATCGCATCGGACTCCGGAGAAGTAGCCGGAACTTCCTTCATAGACCTCCGGGCATTGACGAGGGGTGCTCCTACAAACTGCCAGACATAGGTGTCAAACGATCCGAATTCTTTTTGAATCTCAATGAAAGCGCGGGCATTCGAGATGGCAGACTCAACCTTCAGTCTGTTTCGGACGATACCATCGTTGCCAAGAAGCTGACGAACCTTTGCCGAATTGAACCCTGCGACCTTGTCCGGCTCAAACCCTGAAAACGCTTTTCTGTAGTTCTCACGTTTTCTCAGAATGATCAGCCAGCTCAATCCTGCCTGCGCGCCTTCAAGAATCAGCATCTCAAACAGCTTCCGGTC
Organism: Bacteroidota bacterium; assembly: GCA_036769325.1. GTDB lineage: Bacteria > Bacteroidota > Ignavibacteria > UBA10030 > UBA6906 > DAIPLH01. Next base: position 1,347 of record DAIPLH010000202.1, on the reverse strand, counting down.
GTCGTGGACGGGGATGCCCCACTCAACGTCGTGATAGCGAATGTACGCCCCATCAGTCCCCGCCCAGCTGCAGCGGGTCATGGCTTGTTTGCTGGTGGTCTTCCTGCTCATATCGAGAGATGGTTTCCGTTCCGAAACGCCACGCTCCCTTCAGAAGGGCGCGTAGTGGCGATGCGTCTGAAGTCAATCTGAATCAGGTGGATGCTGCTGATCCTTTCATTCCAAAGACTGTTGCGAGGATCATTCCGTAAATAAGGTACTCGATGATCCCGTAGAGGAACCATTGCAAGGCCAGGGAATACGTGATAGGCATGGTTGCATACGTTGCGTACGCCATCGGCGTAGCCATAATCATCCCCATGTAGAATCCAAACCGGACGCCTTCTCCAATTCCCTTTCCCTGATATCCTTTTGAAAAGATGAGAGAAAGGAAATACGAAACAATGAGGTTCGAGACGAAGATCACGCCCATCATCATTTCTTCGGGAGGCCTCCAGAGGTGGAGCATGCTTTCGTCACGGTATGTTGACGACAGCAGGACTTCATGAATCACAAACCCGCATATAGCCATCGCCACATACACCGCGCCAGCACCAATAAGAACCTTCTTGTTCATCTGGTCCTCCGGTTATTTTGTTGATGTGTGAGTATCTGGAACGTGTGATGGTTCTGGAAAGGAAGGGAAATTCGGCAGGAAGAGTTCTCGTTGTCCATTCACAAGTCGCTAATGGTTACCGGATCTAAGCCCTGCAATGCTACAAAACGCATTCCGGAAAGTCAAGAACACCGCCGCATTCACGCGGAGGGTATTGAATGACAGTGGTTTTCGGCCTACCTTTAACTGCTCTCACGCCAGAAATGAAATCCCCTATCAAAAAGTATCTTCTTGTCCTCCTTGCTGTTTACGCGGTTATTCTGCTTGCCGCGTGCTTCTGGCCATTCAACTTCTTTCAGGAGAACAGGGTCATTGCCGGTCCTGACAGTCTTACCTTCTTCGACCCCGGCATTGCCTATACGGAGAAGGTGGGTGCAGGACTTGGGGACCTGAAGGAATTCACGCTTGTTGCTGAGCTCTCGGCGGCGTCTCCAGGGCACTCGTCATGGATTATCAGTTATGGCCTCGACTTCGATCAGCTGAATCTTCTCATTGGCCTCTATGTTCATCGTCTCATTGTAGAAACTCACCGCGGGGAGCAGACCATGCGTGCATCCATCGAGGGTGCGGTGCAGCGGGGAAAGAGAACATGGCTCGTCGTTGTGGGGTCGCCCGGGTTCCTGCGAGTGTACGTCGACGGGAGACTACGACGGGAGGTTCTCCGCGAGGATCCCGATTCTACAAAATGGGAT
>DAIPLH010000201.1:3927-5861 GCA_036769325.1 Bacteroidota bacterium | reverse complement strand
TTGGGATGGGCTGTTGGTTGTTGAATGATGGTTGTTGGATGTTCACATGTTTGATCTTGGATATGGATGTGAGATGTGAAAAATGTCCAGACATGACTCAGTCATGTCCTTCCTCATGTCCGTCCTTAGCGGAGGAACACCATTTTCATGGTTTTGACCGTGACCCCATCGAGTTCCAGCCGGTAGAAGTACACCCCGCTCGAAAACGCAGTTGCATCCCATCTCGCAACGTGATTGCCCACTTCCTTTAGTTCATCGACGATGGTCACGACGTCCTGTCCAAGCAGGTCCACGATCTTCACGCGTGTGTGCGATCGAAATGGAACAGAATACCTGATGGTCGTGACTGGATTGAAGGGATTTGGGAAGTTCTGCGCAAGGAATGCACGTTGAGGGATGTTCTTGTCGTCGTCGCTGACTGAGGTCACGACAATACCTGGTTCTCCATACCTCCCGGTGTGTTGTGCAGACAAGCTTGACGAAATCGCCCAGAATGTCGAAATAATCCCGCCGTTGTTGTCTCCCCAATAGTCCTCGAAGTAAGAATTCTCCGGGTCGCTCTGGTAAGTTATGGGTGAAGATCCCCACAATGGGATTCCAAGAGAATCGTAGCGCTGTGCCAAGCCATCGTCGTTGGCAGCTACAAGCCCTCCGACACCATCCCCGAAAGCATGCCCGCCAAGGTCTCCAATACCTGGGAAGACAAATCGTGAAACAATCCCTGATGAGTTTACGCGAAGCAGAGAGTCCTCATCAACACAGAGAAGGTAGCAGCCGCCGACACCATCAGGAACAAGAAAGTTCATCAAGAAACCAGTAATGGAGAGACATGTATCCTGATCAATCGGAGAGTTCCAAAGAACGTTTCCAACCGGATCAATTTTCTCCAATATCGGCGGATCTCCACCAATGCTAAAGAGAACGCTGTCTCTCCAGGCGACGTTCGTAAACGAACCAACCCAAGGCGGAGGTCCCGCTACTCCGGCAGTATCTACTATCCAGGTAAAATGCTGACCCAAAGGAGGATATCTCGAATCTCCATAATCCACGTAGACAAACCTACCGGCCCTGTCGACATCGTAAAGGTTGAGATCCCCTCCATTCGTCGAAGATTCAAGAGTGACGTCCCACAGTTTGGTCCCATTAGGTCCAACGCGGGCGGCGAACAACCTCTCACGGTTCGGCGCTCCAGGATAGTTGAATCCTCCTTCCACGGCAACAACGATCGCCCCTCCAGTCCCATCACTTGCCACCCTCCCGGCTTTCGTTCCAGAGTCAGGTGGAACAACGAGAACACCGCCCTCTTGCCACGCCACATTACCATCCCGATCAACCCGCTGCATGTAAAACGCTTCATTGATGTACTGGGAATTGATCGAATCCCAGATTGCTCCTCTGTAGTCTTCCCACAATAGGACTGCTCCACCTGAACCATCACTCACTATCCTGGAACCTCCAAGAAAATCTGAGCTGTCATTGTCGTGTGCAACAACGATGTCCGGCCAGACTCTATAGCCTTCCGGGTCAAATTTCTGCACAAATACTGTGTTTTCAACTCCATGACTGATGATCGAGCTACCATCATCAAACGTGATCATGCGCCCACTGATCCCATAGTTGATGTGAAGAGAACTGTCCGTTCTGGTTGAGGTAGGCCATTGTGCCTGGACATGAACTAGCGGAAAGAACAATAATGGGATGACTCGGTAAGCGGAGTGAGAAACAGAGGTCATGAACTTCGGCATCTCTTTTCCTGTCAGTTCTGCCTCTCAAACGTCCGCACAAAATCGTTCTGAAGTCCCTGCTCGAGTGAATGGCACGCCACGCACGCGCTCCCGTTACCCTCAACAGAAATTGCCACCCTCCCATCGGGATAGTACTCGGCCCATAGCCAGCCATTCCCTGCAAACTCGCTTGCTATATCTTTCATCATC
>DAIPLH010000201.1:0-3917 GCA_036769325.1 Bacteroidota bacterium | reverse complement strand
TTGCCCGCCTGTGATGATCTCCTTGAAGACAACCGAACCATTTGGGAAGCGGGTCCCCGGTGGCAGAACTCCGGCTTGCAATACGCTGAATGCCGTGTCATTCATGCTCACGCGGATAAGGGGTTGATGGGCCGTTGATCCATTCAACGTTCCGCTGGTAACGGAATCTGCATTCGGGAAAAGCGTGTAGGATGTAAATGGATCGGTCTGTGTAACATGAGCAAACAGAGATGCATCCGGGGTTGAGCCGCCGGGATCATTGGTTGTATCTTCATTACATGAAGATATCATTGCTGCCGTGACAACAATCGTGAAAATGAATGCCCCTATCGACTTCATAACATGTCCTCCCTTGGATAGCTGAAGCTTCACTCTTCGTCCTCCCTCTCGCTCCTCAAGCGACATCTCTTGCCACCGCCTCAAGAGCTCTTCTGTTTGCAGAAATTGTGGCTTCAATATCTTTCTCAGAATGCGCCGCTGAAAGGAATGCTGCCTCAAACTGTGACGGGGGAAGATAGATCCCCTGTTTCAGCATTTCCTGGAAATAAAGTGCAAACCGTTTTGTGTCAGCCTTCAGCGCGGTGGTGTAATCGGTAACCGGGGAGGATGTAAAGAAAAGTGTCGACATGGAACCAACCCTCTGGTATACTGCATCAACGCCGACAGTCCGGATGTTCCGGACAATCCCCTCTTCAAGCGCCTTTGCTTTCTGTTCAAGTTCCGTATAAAAACTCCGGGTTTTGCGGATCTGATTCAACGTCTCCAGACCAGCAGCCATGGCGAGCGGGTTTCCCGAGAGCGTTCCCGCCTGGTAGACGGGGCCTTCGGGGGAAATCATTTGCATGATTTCCTTTCGTCCGCCATACGCACCGACAGGCAAGCCACCACCAATGACTTTCCCAATGGTCGTCAGATCAGGTTGAATTCCGTACAGCTCCTGTGCGCCTCCCGGAGCAAGGCGGAACCCTGTCATCACCTCGTCGAACACAAGAAGACTGCCATACTTCGTGCACAGTGTCCTTAGCCCCTGCAAAAAGCCGGTCGCCGGGGGAACACACCCCATATTCCCAACCACAGGTTCAACAATGACGGCAGCGACCTCGTTTCGGTTTTCTTCGAGGATCCGGTCGACAGAAGCCAGATCGTTGAACGAAGCAAGGAGCGTGTCGGCTGCAACAGAAGCCGGCACACCGGGACTGTCAGGTGAACCGAATGTCATCGCGCCTGATCCGGCCTTGACAAGAAACGCGTCTCCATGCCCGTGATAGCATCCTTCAAACTTGATGATCTTGTCGCGTCCCGTGAACGCACGAGCCAGGCGGATGGCGCTCATGGTGGCCTCAGTCCCGGAATTCACCATGCGGACCATTTCCATTGAAGGGATCATCGAACAGATTGTCTCAGCCATTTCCACTTCCGCTTCGGTGGCCGTTCCAAAACTTGTCCCCGATTCCGCCACCTTCTGAATCGCCGCGATGACTTTGGGGTGTGCGTGGCCGAGAATCATCGGCCCCCACGAGGCGACATAATCGATATACTCGTTGCCATCGACATCCCACATGCGCGAGCCCGCAGCCCGTACCATGAACCGCGGGTTGCCGCCGACCGATCGGAATGCTCTGACAGGAGAGTTGACTCCGCCAGGGATTCTCTCTTTTGCGCGTTTGATCAGTTGATCTGACTTCATCACTGGCGCTTCAACACTCCCGCTGCTTCCTTTGCGAAGTATGTGAGGATCAGATCGGCCCCCGCCCGCCTGATACCCGTCAACGTCTCCATCATCACTCTCTCACCATCAATCCAACCTAACTTTGCCGCCGCCTTGATCATCGAGTATTCACCGCTCACGTTATACGCTGCAGTCGGCATGCCAAATGTTTGCTTCACGCGGAAAAGGACGTCGAGATATGGCAGAGCCGGCTTGACCATCACGATATCGGCTCCCTCTGCGATATCCTGCGCCACCTCGCGCAGAGCCTCATCGGAATTCGCGGGGTCCATCTGGTGGGACCTGCGATCGCCAAATTTTGGCGTGCTTTCCGCTGCCTCACGAAACGGACCGTAAAAACCAGATGCATACTTGGCGGCGTACGACATAATCGGGGTGTTCGGGAAACCGTTCCCATCAAGAATCGCCCGGATGGCCTTCACCCGCCCATCGAACATATCTGAAGGAGCGACCATGTCCGCCCCGGCCTGCACGTGTGTCAACGCTTCCCTGGCAAGCAGTTCGACTGATTCGTCATTGACGATCTGTCCATCGCGCACAATGCCGCAATGGCCATGCGAGGTGTATTCGCAGAGACAGACATCCGTGATGACCACAAGCTCCGGCACCTGTTTCTTCAGTGCCTTCACCGCGAGCTGAATGATTCCCGATTCTGCGTACGCTCCCGACCCGACCTCATCCTTCGACTCAGGGATTCCGAAGAGAATCACTGCCGGAATCCCCAGTGAATGCACCTCCTCACACTCCCGCACGAGGTTGTCGATTGACTGCTGGAACACTCCCGGCATCGACGATATCTCCTTCCGTATCCCCTTTCCCGGGACAACGAAAAGCGGATAGATAAAGTCGCCTGGATTCAATTCCGTTTCCCTGACCATGGAGCGAAACGGCCCGGTCATCCGGAGCCTGCGAAGCCTGCTGACCGGAAACGGTGGCGGAGTGATCGTACTCATCAATTATGACCTTTCATGGTTCAGACGTAACGGTACGCCTTTCGGCGTACTCACTGGTGCGGTTCAGATGGTCGAGGATCCTGGCAGCTGCCTTCTCGCTGCTGACGACACAGTCTCCGATTGCGACGCCTCCCCTGAAGTTGCTGCAGATAAAAGCTCCCGGGTTTTGACTTTCAAAATCTTCAATCGACTTCAACGTCTTCTCGTAACCCACGCTGTATTGCGGGATTGCCTTCTTCCATCGGGTAATGGACATGAAGGTAGGCTCTCCAATGATTCCAAGGATCGCCCTGAGTTCCTCGATGACAACCTTGCTCAGTTTGTCGTCATCGAGTTCCAATATCTCGGGCTGACGGGCTCCGCCCACGAACGCCGTGAGGGCGACCTGACCATCGGGCGCGCGTCCCTCAAACAGTGAGGATGACCAGATTGTCCCGAGGATTTTCCGGTTCTCCTTTGCCGGAACAAGGAAGCCGAAGCCATCAAGTCGGTGCCGGATCTGGTCCTTACGGAATCCAAGGAAAACCTCGCCAACCGGGGGATAGGAGATGGAGTCAATGCGTTCAGACACGCCGGGTGAGATTCCTGCTATCATTCTGGCCACGGCATGTGCCGGAGCTGAGAGCACTACAACCCTGGCCGTAGTCGTTGTCTGCTCTCCATCGCGGGTGAAGATTACGTTGTACCCACCCCCCTCACATCCCACATCACAAATCTCACATCCCGTTCTAACCCTCTCCCCCAGAGAGCGAGCTAGTGCGGCTGGGAACGTCGCCATCCCCTCTTTGAATGTAAACAGCTTCGCCCTCCCCTTTGGGGATGCCTGGCTGGCCCTTCTCTCCTTCCGCTCGCGAATGATCCCCTTAACGAGCCCGCCGTGCCTCTCCTCGAGGGAAAAGAGCTTTGGAAAAGCTGCTCTGATGCTCAGGTTTTCAGGAGTTCCTGCGTACACACCGGCGACAAATGGATCGACTGCATAGTCTAGGAACTCGCTGCCAAGTCTGCGTTGAATGAATTCCGCAACCGATTCATCCCGTTCAGTTTTCCCCACGAAGGGCTCCTTCAGCAGGCGAAGCTTTCCCTTCAATGACAATAAATCTGTCGCAAGAAACTGACCGGGGGACATGGGAATGGTGTGCAGTTTCCCATTCCGAACAATATATCGCTTGCGGGCGAGCTGGTTCGCGTAGACCCGCTCTCCCATGATCCCCAGGGCGTCAAACATCGTTGCAAAT
>DAIPLH010000200.1:0-5868 GCA_036769325.1 Bacteroidota bacterium | reverse complement strand
ATACATGGGAGAACAAGAAAGGCGCGGCACGGGAAGCCCATGTGAAGAAATTCATGGAGGACAACAAGTACACATTTCCTGTCCTGATCGACGAAACAACAGTGAACGCATACAAAGTGGAGGGAATTCCCACAAAGTTCCTGATCGACCGGAACGGCAATGTCCAGTTCAAGAGCGTGGGCTACGACGGCGGACAGAAGATGATCGATGAGATGATGATTCAGATCGAGATGTTGTTGAGCAAGGAGTTTTATAGTATGAAATAGGAGCAGTCGATAGGCGGTGGTCGCCTGCCCGCCAAAGATGGTACTCGTGGTCAGGCGGGATAGTCCTTACAAAAACATCCACGTCATCGAAGGATAAGTCTTCCCTTCTTTCCTGCAACATCGGCAATTCCACAATTCTACCCAATCGTTCGTCCGATTACAGATGGAGCACAAAGATCATCCGAGTCACCAAAAGGAAATCATTCAGGTAGGAATCACACATTGAACGAGGACCTATGAAGAAGATCGCGTTTCTCGCTCTTTTGTTTTGTTCGGGGTTTGGTGAAGCCCTTGCTCACCCCGGGTCAGGGATCCTAGTCGACCGCGACGGGAACGTCTATTTTGTAGATACCGGATCGGGTGTGTATAAGATTGATACCCAGGGCAATCTCACGCGGATCGAGGGGCCGGCATACCACTGGATGGCGATCGACCTGGATGATGCGTTGGCATCCACAGAGCTGCCATATTTTTCAACTGGGGACGCCACCTTTACACCTGTTGGAAAAGACCCAACGCTCATCCTCTCGAGCGATTTTCCCGTCACTGTTGGTCCGAGTGGTGATCTGTACTACCCGCGCCAATCTGCCGGCGAACAGCTGAAGATGTTCCGGCTGACAGCGAAAGGAACCACGAACGCCGTCACAGAGATTCCTCCGAACCCGAAAACCGGTACTCTTCGCTGGTTGAATGGTGTTGATTCCGCCCCGGATGGGTCGGTATACTATTCAGAGAATGATGCAATTCGGAGGATTACCCCTCAGGGGAGCGTCGTCACGGTGATTGAGAATGTGAAACTCCCCGATTGCAGCTCGGTCCCGGGATCTGAGGCACTTAACGGGGTGTACCTTCGCGGACTTGACGTTGATGCGGAAGGAAATGTGTACGTAGCAGCCGCCGGCTGTGGAGCCGTTCTCAGGATCGCAGCAGACCAGACCGTTACCACCATCCTTCGAGCCTCAAGTCCCTGGTCACCCACCGGCGTTGCATTGTCGGGCAAGGACCTATATGTGCTGGAGTACCTTCACACCGAAGGCGATGACCGGAGTCAGTGGAAGCCGAGGGTGCGGAAGGTGGCTTCTGATGGGAAGGTGACGACAGTGGCGATTGTTGAGCGATGATGGTCGCACGGAACGAGCAAGGTTGATAAGTCAAATGTGAATCAAATGAAACGATAATAGTTAGTGCTTAAACTTCATGTTTTCCAGAATTCTCCGAACGATTCGGGAACAAATCCGGACCCGTGAGTATATTCTCACACTTCATGCTGAGGAGGAAAAGGAAGCAGATGGATTGACCATTCTGGATGTTGAGAACTGTATCCTCGTGGGTGAGATCGTTGAAAGACAGCGGGATCGCCAATTTTCCGAATGGAAATACAGAATCTCTGGCCACAGCATCGCGGGTCATGACATGGAGTTATTGCGAAGCTCGGCCCCACTGGAAAGTTGGTTATTATCACCGTATACTTATCCTAATCACCCCATGAAACCTTCTATGAAATGCGACATCTGTGGGAAAGCAGGGGTAAAGATCCGACGCGTTTCCCGAAGCTACGGTAAAGGGAAACAACTTCTGGTTATTGAAAACGTCCCGATCATCTCATGCCCCAGTTGTGGCGAGAGTTACTTGACAGCCGACACGCTTCACGAAATCGAGCGCCTGAAGCGGCATCACAAGACCCTCGGCGTAGAACGGCAGATCAAGACCATCGCTTTTGCCGCATAGTTTGACGGCCAGGCCAACTGAAAAGCGACACATGACCGCGCCATTGGTTGATGGGGCGATTGTGAAGCAGCTGAAAAGACAAAATAGTCGGCGCTGAACCTCAAAACAATTCGCTTCGCTCAATTGGTCTGGGTTGCGTTGTGGAGTTCAAGCCCCGAATCATTACAACGAACTAAAGTTGGCAGTAGCTAACGTCAGCTGCCGTGTGGTTAGCCAAAACCAGGGGAGATTATTGCTGCAACATCCGGAGAGATTTACGGATAGCTTCCTCGTCAACAAATCGATTCGTGACGTACTTGTGAAGGATACTTGAGATAAGCGTCTGGTAGGGAAGCCCCTCCTCCTGAGATCGACGCTTCAGCTCTGCCAGGACACTCTCTGTAATACGAATGTTAACAGTTCGGCTCTTACGTGCACGGTCGATAGTTGCCTCTATCGTTCGTTTCCTACTCTTCGATACAGAGCGATAAGAGCCTGCTGCCTTCTCGATCTGTCGTTCGAAGGAATCAAGTTTGGCTTTCATTGCTTCTCACGGACATGTTGAAGGTATACCCTATCGTCACGCACCATAGACCACCTGGCGTTCCCTGAGAATCCGGTCTCGCAGGTATGGACTCAACGAAGATTCAGTGAGAAGATCAGCTTTCCTCCCCAATAATGCAGACAGTTCTCGCTCAAGGGCAACCAGCTTCAGGAAGCTGGTTTTTCGATTGAACGAAACCAGAAGATCAACATCACTATCCGGATGTTCCTCTCCCCTGCGAACAGAGCCAAAAACACTCAGGGAGGTGACTCCGTACTTGTGGCATAGTGCTTTGACTTCGGGACTGTCAAACCGAATCAAGGGTGAACCCTTTTTTTTTGAGATCGATTGTTGTTCTCAGAAGGAAAATACACATTTTCCGAAAAAATCGCCCCTGCCTTGGTAAGGGCGTAACAACACATCCATCTTAAGACACAACTCCCATGAGAATCCTCCTTTTCCTCGCCATCTACACAATCATCTTCTCCGTTACCCTGGCCCGGTCGGGTTTCAGGAAGGCCGCGGCCACCCCCTCCAAAGCCGAAGTTAGGCGACCGGGGCGTGTGTTGGTCATCGGCGCAGCTGGCGGGACAGGACAACAACTCGTCACGCAGGCATTGGAGCGGGGATACTCAGTCACCGCATTTGTCCGGGATCCCGCGAAGTTCCTGATTCAAAACCCGCACCTGCAGGTTATCAAGGGTGATGTGCTGGACGCTGCATCAGTGAACGCAGCAATGGCCGGACAAGACGCTGTGCTCTGCGCCCTTGGACACCGGCAATATTTTCGCCCCACGAGGATCCTGTCAGAGGGAACAAGAAACATCCTTCTTGCAATGGAAGCCCATAACGTTCCGCGAATGGTTTGCGAAACCTCTCTGGGTATCGGCGATAGTGTCGGTCGCCTGGGGCTGTATTATACCTTGTTCGTGATTCCGCTTGTCCTCCCCTTCTACTTCTGGGACAAGACCCGCCAGGAACAACTCATAACCGCAAGCGCTGTGGAATGGATACTTGTCCGACCCGGGCAGTTGACGAACGGAGAGAAGCGAGGCACCTACAAGCACGGTAGCGGCGTCGGAAGTTTCATCTGGACCGTTCGTATTTCACGGGCTGACGTCGCAGATTTCATGCTGAATCAGCTCACAGAAAACTCGCATCTCCGATCGTCAGCAGGTGTGTGCTGGTAGACTGAACCCACCCTTGCAGCTTTCCTCGCTGTTCTGCATGTTATGAACCACGTAGTGCGCTTCAACTCCTGAAGTTTCCGACTGTTACCATCAACATGATGTCACTCGAATATATCCTCCTTATCGGCTCGTTGCTCATTCTTGCAAGCATAGCCCTTGCCAGGTTCTCCGATAACCTCGGGGTGCCAACGCTTGTTCTGTTTCTTGGAATCGGCATGCTTGCCGGCTCAGAGGGGCCCGGAGGAATTGCGTTCGACGATGCCGGAATGGCGCAATCTGTTGGAATTATCGCGCTGGTCATCATCCTGTTTGCGGGAGGACTCGATACCAATTGGTCGGAAGCACGATCGATCTCCTGGCAGGCGACAAGCCTGGCGAAACTGGGAGTCCTCCTCACAGCCCTGGCCGTTGGCCTCTTTGCCACCGTTGTTCTGAACCTTTCTCTCGCCAGCGGTCTGCTCCTCGGCGCAGTCGTGTCGTCAACGGACGCCGCCGCGGTTTTCTCTGTTCTGCGTTCGAACAACGTCAGTCTGCGCGGCCGGCTCAAACCCTTGCTCGAAGTCGAATCCGGAAGCAATGATCCGATGTCGGTGTTTCTGACCATCGGGCTGATTCATGTGCTTACCGAACCCGATGTTTCTTTCGGCGCCATTCCATTCCTCTTCGTCATTCAGATGGGGCTCGGGATTGCGTTCGGGCTGGGGCTCGGGTTCGCAATGGTGTTTGCCCTGAACCATTTGAAGCTCGCGTACGAAGGGCTCTATTCCGTGGTCATCCTTGCTTTCGCCGCCCTGACATACGGTGCAACGGCAGCGATCGGCGGAAGCGGTTTCCTTGCCGTCTATGTGGCCGGGCTTGTTGCAGGCAACGCCGACTTCGTGCATAAGAAGAGTCTCCTCCGGTTCTTCGATGCTCTTGCGTGGCTCAGTCAGATAGCGATGTTCCTCACCCTGGGTCTGCTTGTATTCCCTTCGCACATCGTTCCGGTCATTGGCGCTGGTCTCCTTCTCTCCGGCTTTCTGATGTTGGTTGCGCGACCTCTGAGCGTGTTCCTCTCTCTTTCTCTCTCACGGCTCAACCTCAGGGAAAAAGCATTCATTTCCTGGGTCGGCTTGCGGGGAGCAGTTCCGATCATCCTTGCAACGTTCCCACTCCTTGCGGGCCTCCCTGACGCTGCGCTGATTTTCAATATTGTGTTCTTCATCGTCCTCACGTCGGCACTCCTGCAGGGGTGGTCCCTTCCGGCCGCGGCGCGTCTCCTGCACCTGGATGCCCCGGTCGACCGCAAGCGGCGTTCACCAATAGAGTTTGCCCCTGTCGATGGCGTGGATACGGAACTCGTTGACCTCATCGTTCCGTACAATTCAACGGTGGTCGGACAATCTATTATAGAGCTCGGAATGCCTCATGGAAGCCTTGTTGTACTGATCAGCCGGGACGACAATTACATCGTTCCGAGCGGCGGCACGGTGTTGCAGGAGGGCGATACGATTCTGGTCCTCGTCAACAAGGATAACCTGCCTGCAGTTCGTGCCGCGCTCTCGATACAGAAACCACACGACTGAATTGCTTGAACGGTTACTGCACATGAAACTCGTCCAGGAAATGAAGCAAACACAAGGAGAAACCTATGCCCACTACCCCAATCACCCGGGTCTGGCACGGAACAACCGATATCCGTCATGCCGACGAATTCCTTGAATTCCTGAAGAAAACGGGCGTCCCCGACTATAAACGATCGCCGGGAAATCTCTCCTGCCAGATCTGGAGACGCAAAGAAGCCGATGTCTGTCATTTCTGGACAGTCACGCAATGGAAGGATGTCGAAAGCATCAAGGGCTTCGCGGGTGAGGATTATCAGAAGGCCCGTTACTATCCCGACGATAGCAAGTACCTGATCGAGTTTGAAGACACGGTCATTCATTGCGAAACGTTTGAATTCTAACAACAAAAGAAAACCGCCCGTCTCGGGACGAGGCCTCGGCCGAAGGGCCGGGCCATGACCCCAAGGCGCCAAGAAAGACGGTATGAACGGGTCATCATTCATCATTCATCATTCATCATTCGGCGTTCGTGGCCGATGAGCACCGTACAGCGCACAATACGATTCAAGCTGAACGGCGAGGCGGTTTCCGCGGACATTCCGTCTCATTGGAATGTC
>DAIPLH010000199.1:1890-5901 GCA_036769325.1 Bacteroidota bacterium | reverse complement strand
TCGCTTCAGCTTGGCACATTGGCGTCTTTCAACTGGAAACGAAAAGAAACAGCCACCCATATCTTCACCGGTCCCTGGTTCATGTATGCAGGAGTAAACAGATACTGCATAGCAGCGGCGATGGCCGGACCGTTGAAGATCTCGGAACTCGACTTAACCACCACAACCTTCTGTGGCTTTCCCTCCCTGTCAACAAGAATTTTTACCCAGACCACGCCTTCGAGCTCTGCACGGACAGCCAACTCGGGGTATTCCGGCATTGCTTTCTTCACAATCTGTGGAGGCCTCTCAACCGGGATAAACTCATTTAGACCCGGTTCATCTTCATTGATTACGATGTCCCCGGTTACTTCGATCTGTTCGCCCGAGGCGAAGTCTTCAAGTGCCGGAGATGGATTCATACTCATCTCCTCCTGTGTGGCGATCGTCTGTTCAGAACTGACTTCTGCATCGGGAACAGGGACAGGAATGCCAACCGAAGGTTTGGCCGTTGCGGCAACCCTGACGGCAGGAGGGATGTGGACAGAACTGATGGAGGGTGGAGGGCCAAGCTGGCTGTAGTTGAGAACCCTCACACGGACCATCGGGATTTCTTTTTTAGTATCGAGGTACAAATTGAAGTAGTAGGATCCCAGAATGAGGCAGTGCAGAAGGGCCGAGACCGCAAGCCCCTTCAGATAGTGCTTTTGAAATGCCTTTCGAAGTTCTTCTCGTCCGTACGGTATGTGACCGGGCCACGATGTTGAGTGCAGTTTCGATTCTTCCATCGCAGGACCCTCCTTTCCGGTAGATCGTTCTCCATACAGGGGTCAAAGGACATGCCATCGCGGGGAGACGAAAAGAGGGGAAATATCAGGAAATTTCGACAGGCCTGGGCTTCTTTTTCCGACAACTGCGAAGTCCTTGTCCAATTATGAGAAAAGAAAAAGGGCTGCCCTGTGTCAGGAACAGCCCTTCAAAGGGAACTAGATGGAAGGAATCAAAACGGTCGTTCTGTTCCGAACACGTTCACCTTACCGTTGATGTGGAGTTTAGTGTCGGAGATGGTCCCGTCCGGATCAACAATATCCGAGTGACACCCGCCGCACTCACTAAGTGTCGCCGCGATATGTCCAGTAGGGGGCGATCCATGGCACGTTGCGCACTCGATCTCATTCCCCCCACCTGTCCAGAACGGCGAATAGTGGGAGCCCGTCATCTCGTCGGCAGTGTAGGCGAACTGGTTCGCTGAAGAGGCTTTGCTCAACGACCAGTTTCCGTGGCAAAAGGTACTCGCACAGACGAGGCTCTGATAGTCATAAGCCGGACTTCCGCCAAATGGAGTCGGATCCGCCTGCGCCAACCCACCTGACATCATTACCTCGGCCGGAAGGTCGGTGTCAACGTGTCCAGAGACATACACGGAAGCTGGAACCACATGGCACTGACTACACGCGAGGATTGTGCTTGAGACCGTGTTCCCACCGACAAGATGCACCTGGTGAGCCCCGACACCAGGAAGGTCTGAGGATTCATTCTTCGCAAGATCCCGAGGCGGCGCCGGATTGGTGCTGCCGTGACACGTGGCGCAGTTTTCAGGTCCGGCGCTGTTCTCATGGCAGGTGCGGCAGCTTGCGTCTGCAACTCCCCCTTCGTAGTCACTGCCGTGACAGGTCTGGCATTGGCGCATGTCCCACCCAGCATCGCGCACAGTGTTTCCGTGAAACACGGCCGACGCAGGATCTGCATACCCTTCCGGATGAACCTGGACTTCCCCGCCAGTAGGGGGCGGAAGGCTATCCTTTAGCTCTGCACAGCCGGAGAGAGTTGCCGCTGCGATTACGAGGACAATGGTCTTCTTGTACATGGACTCTTTCCTCATTCACGAAATTCAGGGTTTCCGCAACTCGGCGACAGATGACTTCAGGAGCTCGAGAGCATATTTGGTATTGTGAACACCGAAACTCCCCTCATGTTCAATGAAGAAATAGTTGTACAAAGCGCCGGAGCGCGATTCGGGGGCGATCTTCAGAGGAATGGACGTACTTGCGTTCAGAGCGCTGTCAGCCGTGAACCACCCGCGCGCCTCCATCAGACCGTACAGGGTGTCAACATACGCGTGAATAAGGGTTTGTGCACCGACGGTGCCAGTCGACGGTCCCGGAATATCCGTCGTCTCAATACCCTCACCGTGGCATCCGGCATCCTGACATCCGGCAAGGAAGTATGCCAGTTCTTCTCCCTCTTCACCGGCTGGAACCCACGTAATCTTCATTGTATGGCCGCCGGCGTTTCCGGTGCCGAGGTCATCCGACTGTTCGCCCATATGACAGGACGCACAGCCATTTTCCAGAATTCCCGGATTCAGTGTATGGTTGGAGGATCCGGTGTAGTCGTAATCAACGAATTCAAAGCCACCCATACCCATCAGCATCTGTCCCTGAACGCCATAATGGGGATACCACCTTGAGGTCGCTATCGTTATTGTATCCGTCACCCCCGTGTGTGTAGGATCTGGCGTCGGTATCATCGGCGATGTGTCCCTCGTCGTATGGCACTGAACACATTGATTCCCGGTACCGTAATCGAAGACGGCATTTGCTACGCCGGCAACATACGATGTGATGGTCACAGGGTTTGCTTCACGAAGTGTGAAGTTTGCCCTCAAGTGAGGTGAATGGCAGGCGAAGCAGTTGGGCGGGCTCGGGTTCAGAACCGGATCAACAACCTGTCCAACCCATCCCTCCCTCCATCTCTCAAGGAACCCCTCCGTCGTGTGGCAGCCAGCGCAGTTCTCTCCATTTCGTTCAAGGTTGCCGCCAACTGCGTGCAGCGAGACCGACCATTGATATCTCCTCGCCCATACATTGTACAATGTGTCAGTGTCCGGAGTGTGACATGTTACACACTGAATGGAATCAGCAAACCCTTCGAAAGCATAGATACCCTGTCCCGGGGGGCCTTGGGGTCCCGGGGGACCCTCTGGTCCTTCGCAACCCGTAACAAACCCAATGAGAAGGACCTGCAGAACCAGACTCGATGCAGCCACTAGTTTGTTCATTGTCGTTCGTCCTTTTGTGGTAGTGAGATCTAATGCTCCAAGTTACTAGCGAATCCCGCCGTCATCGGTGTGGCAGGCCAGGCAGGTGGGATCCTGACCTTCGATGTCGTGACATGAGACGCAACTTTCGATATCGCGCTTCCCTTCCTCAGCATGCAACCCTCCACCGGTTCCTCTTCCCACCGTGAAGAAGCCCGGTACATCGTGAGACGCTGGTCTGAACCTGCTCTGATTGATATTTCCCCCTTCGGCATGGCACTCTGCACAGAATGTCTGCGGTTCATGACAGGTCGCGCACTCCGATTGGCGTCCTTTTGCATCGATCCCATGGGTAAACCGGTAGTTCAGATCGTGGACATTCTGAAGCATGAGCTGATCGGGCGAATCCTTGATGACCCGCCGGTGTGCCGGCTCGCTGACGAGGCCGTCGGTGCCGAATTGCTTGAGCCCCGGACCAATGTGGCAATCCTGGCAAAAGGTTTCCGTGTGACAGGTCTGACAGCTTACCTGTAACTCACCGAGCCGCGTAAATTCGCGATGCGTTCTGCGGAAATCTGATCGCTGATGGTCGGATGGAATCAGCATCACAAAGCTCTTGTGGCAGGATTCACAGGTATTGGTGGCCCTAGTGTCGTTGTGACACGTTGAGCAGGTTCCCATTGAGGGAAGCAGCGACGCCGAAAGATCCATGGCATCTGCGGCAGTGACATGACACGTCTGACATTCCACCGATTCCAACACCGCGTGTTGTGCATGCGAAAAAATCAGATCATGGTCCGTTGCTTCCACAGGTGTGATGTTCGAAGGGTCTCTATGGCAATACTCGCATCGTTGCTCGACCTCTTCTCCATGGCACGAGCTGCAGTTGTCGTGCGTAGCTCCGAGGAGATCTGAAGAAGCCAAACTGCCGGCAGCTGCGCCATGACAATCAGTACAGGCGATACCGATCTCTGAGTGCGACTTGTGCGAGA
>DAIPLH010000199.1:1115-1880 GCA_036769325.1 Bacteroidota bacterium | reverse complement strand
GGCTTTTTTGCGGGCCACCCGTCAGTGTCTGACCCCTGAACTCCACTTTCGAGCCGGGAAACCGATGTTACCCAGACAATGGCGACACAGATGAAGGCGACGAAAGCAAGGTAGGAACGGATCATAGGTCGCTCGGGCTATTCAAAAATTGACATGCGTTCTGCAAACCAGAAGTTAACCTTCCCGAAAAAGCGAATGTCGCTATCCAGCACCTTGTTGCTGACGTCCTGTAGCTGAAGATCGATCGACAGCACAGGCAGAGGCCGGTAAGTAGCACCCACTGCGAGAGCGAGGGCATTATCCTCTGGTGCGTCCTTACTGAGCCGGTAAGAGCCAAACGATAGCGACGCATTCGGGGTCAGTGTGCGGTCGAGCAGCGGATAAGCACCGTACACACTGATGCTATGAAGCTCACCGGCATAACCTGTCCCGCCTCTATACGTCAGTCCGCCAAACGTCTGCGCAACACCAACAGTGAAGCGAGCACTGTTCTCATCATCATACTGTACCAGAGCCCCGCGTCCGAAAACTCTCCAGACAGGATCAAACCGATAGTCCACGCCTGCCTCAAACTCGTCGATTGAAGATGTGGCGAAAGCAGCGAAGAACGAATTGTAGGCAACGCGGGGAGCGCGGTGAATAAAATCACCTGTCAGGATCACCGCCTCGCTCAGGGAGTGACTGATCCTGAACTGGCCTCTTGAGGTCTCGCTGCTATTTGCATCGAAGTCATATCGCCCGTAGAACCGTGTCTGAGAAAGGGTG
>DAIPLH010000199.1:0-1105 GCA_036769325.1 Bacteroidota bacterium | reverse complement strand
TCGGCGCTGATGTACTGCTCCTTCAGGTTATTGGGAATGACGTAAACCGAAACCGGGTTGTACACTGAATCGGGGCGTTCAGTCCAATAGGGAAGGCGTTCCCGTTGCTTGTTGACGTAAGAGAGTCCAATGCGGGCGTTCTCAAGCGATGTGACAAGAACCTGCCCCCCGACAACGAAATTCCTGTCAACCGATTTCCATCCCGAAAGAGTCAGGTCTTCAGGAACCCGTGCCCCGCCATACAGCGCGAGTCTGATTGCGCTCCCAGCCAGGTTCGCTCTGACAAGACCTCCGTCAAGGGTCCCGCTTCCGACTCCAGCATAGTATGGAACTCTTCCCAGGGAGAGATCAATGACCTTTGCAATCTGTTTCATTCGGGCGTACAGGTAATAGGCCCTGAAGTCAGGCTCCTCATCAAGTGTCTTCCTGACCGTCCCCGCAACCTGAAGGTGAGTATGGAGGCTGAAGTCATTCTGCGCAACATCCAGATATGCCGATTGGAAAGCCCTCAAATAAGATCTGGAAACATTGACGGTGTCGAACTTTTCAAAGGTATACACAGATGTGGTGAACCTGCCGTTCACCAATTGTGCGCTGGCCTCCTGTACAAAAGCAACCAGGACAATCAAAACGAAGAGAAGGACTATCGAACCGGAGGGGCTTGCGAAAATGCGATTCGTCTTCATAACAGGCATCCCTTGATTGGGAGAGGTTAGGCCGTATTGTGGAGATACCTCGGGTGATCGTCCGGCACAGTGTTCAGTTTTTTCTGACTATGTCGGGAGTTGATATCGTTCTTCATTGGATCAAGATCCGGAGTTTCAAACCACATGCCAATGAGAAATCGGCTTCCATTCAATGGAAAAGGAGAAAGAAGACTATTTCAGCAGGCTGCCTGTTCCGGGTGATTCATTGGGGGGAGGCAATTCCCGGTTTTGCGAATGTATCTCCAATATTGGGAAGTACCGGTAACCAACAACCACCCGCCTACTGGGTATTGTCTTAATTGGCGAAGTTTGTCCTAAGGGTGAGCAGCAGTCCTTCACCACCGGTGCTTCTCAAGAAGCGAGGCAGGAATTATCCAGGTTTCCGTACCGTTGTTTCC
>DAIPLH010000198.1:0-5907 GCA_036769325.1 Bacteroidota bacterium | reverse complement strand
TTGAAACCCGTTGCCCTGCAGCGATGCCGCGAGCTGAGAACGAGGATGACCATTGCTGAAAGAATACTTTGGGAAGAACTCCGACGCAAGACCATCGGGGCAAAATTCTACAGACAGCATCCATTGTTTCACGATGTCGAGAGACGGGAGTCTTTCTTCATAGCAGATTTCTATTGCCACAGTGAACGCTTGGTTATTGAACTTGATGGAGGGATTCACAAAAAGCGGACGGAGGAGGATACCGAGCGAACTGAGATACTGAAACTGCCTGGAGTCCGCGTCGTTCGCTTCAAGAATGATGATGTCATCAAAAACCTTCCGGGGGTTCTCCGGACAATCAAGGAGTTGTGTGGAAACGAATTCCCCTCCCTTCCCAAGGGAGGGGCAGGGGAGAGTTGTGATAATCCAAAGATCAATCAGTGACCATTGTCGACTGTCAATAATTGTGAATCAACAACAAGCCTCCCCTCCTTCCCGAAGGAGTGGATCAAGGGGTGGTTGGCCCAAGGTGAGCTTGTTTGACAACCAAAGCCTAAATACTTACTATTCCTTCACAATTTCAGCGAAAAAGGGCTTATGACTGCGATAAAAGGGAAGATTCTGTGGGTTGATGATGAGATTGAGCTCTTGCGTCCACATATCCGTTTTCTTGTGGAGAAGGGATACGAGGTGGAAACTGCGACCAACGGGAATGACGCCGTTGCAATGGTCAAAGACGACGGATTTGACCTGGTTTTTCTTGATGAAATGATGGCAGGGATGGGCGGACTTGAAACCCTGGCGGGCATCAAGGACCTCCGGCCAAATATCCCCGTTGTCATGGTGACCAAGAACGAAGAAGAGTCGCTCATGGAAGAGGCTATCGGGGACAAGATCAGTGATTACCTGATTAAGCCTGTGAAGCCCACTCAGGTCCTGATGGCGTGCAAGAAATTCCTGGAGGGGAAGCGCATCGCCACGGCAGCGGTCTCGAGGGACTATATCCAGGAATTCAACCGTATCTCGGGCGTGCTGATGGGTGATCTGAACCATGTTGAGTGGACGGATCTCTACGAGCGTCTCGTGACGTGGGGACTGGAACTGGATGTGCATCCCGATGCGAACCTGAAGCAGATGCTTGCTGATCAGACAAAGGAATGCAATCTCGCATTCGGGAAATACATCGAGCGGCACTACCGTGATTGGGTTGAGACGAAACCCGATAGCCCGGCCCGGCCGGTCCTCTCACCGGAGGTTGTGGATCGCTATGTGATCCCGGAGCTTGGCGGTGACAAGTCCGTTCTGTTTTTCGTGATCGACTGCCTTCGGCTCGACCAGTGGATGGTGATGGAAGAATTGTTGCATGAGTACTTCACCATTACCCGTGAGAATTATTTCAGCATCCTTCCTACTGCGACGCCTTATTCGCGTAATGCGATTTTCAGCGGTTCCTTCCCCTCCGACATTGAGCTCCGTTTCCCTGAGCTGTGGGAGAAGAGTGAAGACGACGAGAACTCACGGAACCGCTTCGAACCTCAGTTCCTCGAGAAGTTTCTCGAGCGGAGAAAGGTTCAATTGAAACGGGAACCGAAGTACGTCAAGATTCTGGATGCGGAATACGGCAGGGGGATCGAGCAGAACATTCATACCTACGCGCAGGTCCCGCTCACGTCGATCGTGGTGAATTTTGTCGACATGCTTGCCCACGGCAGATCGGACTCGAGCCTGCTGAAGGAGATCGCTCCGGACGAATCTGCATACCGTTCGCTCACGCGTTCCTGGTTCATTCATTCCTCACTCTTCGGAATGCTCAAGACCCTCTCACGGATCCCGAACGTCACCATTATTCTTACCACGGATCATGGGAGCATCAGGAGTCTGCGCGGATCAAAGGTGTTCGGTGATAGGGAGGCCTCGACAAACCTCCGGTACAAATTCGGGAGAAACCTGAAATCCGATGAAAAAGCAGCGATTCAGGTGAAGAACCCGCTCGATTTCAGACTCCCCAAGCGGGGTGTCGCGACGAACTATATCGTTGCCAAGGAAGATTATTACTTCGTGTATCCAACCGACTACCACCGCTACCTGAATCAATACCGTGACAGTTTCCAGCATGGCGGCGCTTCGATGGAGGAAATGATTCTTCCCGTGGTGAAGCTTCAAGCCCGCGGATGAGGACTGTTGTAACCGGGTCAATGCAGGAAACGATAGCGCTTGGCCGATCGATCGGCGCAACATTGAAGCCGGGAGAAGTTGTTGCCCTTTTCGGGGAGCTCGGCTCGGGAAAGACCCAATTCGTAAGAGGGATCTGCGATGCGATCGGTGTCCGAACCCCTGTTACCAGTCCAACCTTCACACTGATCAATGAATACCCCGCGCCATTCGGGATCGTTGCTCATATCGATTTGTACAGAATTACTTCGCCGAGCGAGTTGAGGGATATCGGATTGGAGAGCTACTTTCATGAACGATGTCTCTGTCTGATCGAGTGGGCTGACAGAGCCTCGGGACTCCTTCCCCCTGTGCATCACGAGGTGAGGTTCCAGCACGGCGCGACTGAAACTGAGAGAATCATCAGCGTTGGCAACGATACGGAGGATCCCCGGTGAGGGTCCTGGGCATTGAGACAGCAACAGAAGCGTGCTCATCGGCAATAGTTCTGGATGGCAGGATCGCCGCCGAGCTCACTGTCGACCGGCCGCGTGCGCATGCGGAGATTCTCATGTCGCAGATCGATTCTGTGTTGTCGGCAACAGGGCTGACCATGGCGACAATTGATGCGGTAGCCGTTTCCATTGGGCCCGGTTCGTTTACGGGTCTGCGAATCGGACTCAGTGTTGCAAAGGGGCTTGCGTGGGTGATGGAGAAGCCGCTGATCGGAATTCCAACATTGCGTGCACTCGCGAGGAAGGCCCGCAATGCGGGGGAACCGGGAGAGTCAGGACTCCTTCTTGGAGCACTCGATGTCAGAAAGGGCGAGATTTACTGTCGCCTGGATGCGATGAGGGACGGGACGTTGACCACCGTGTGGGAGGAGCGTGCGGGGAGTGTCGCGGAGATCTTCAGTGAACTTGAAGGAAAGGGCGTGGCCGTGACCGGTACTTCTGCGCAGGTGAGTGCGGCGGTGGGGATGTTTGACAACCTTCACCTCATTGACGGAAACCTGAGGCAATGCAGCGCGGGGCCTGTTGCCCTTGAAGGGGAAGAAGCTCTCATGCGTGGACAGAAAGACGATATTTCCATGGTTGAGCCGCTCTATATTAGAGACTTTGAACCGAAGGTGAAAGGACGCCTCTCGCAGGCGTAAGAGATTTCCATGCCGTGGTTTAAGCGATCAAAAGAGGCAATTACCCCTCCCCAGCAGCGAAAAGAATTCCCCGAAGGGATGTGGGAGAAGTGCGGGCATTGCGGTGAGATCCTTCACAGGACAGAGCTCGAGACCAACCTGTATACCTGCGCGAAATGCAATGCGCACTTTCGGATTGGAAGCCGGGAATATATCGACATACTCCTGGACCCGGGTTCCTTCAAGGAGTACGACAGGAAAATGCGTTCGGGTGATCCGTTGAAATTTTCGGACTCAAAGCGCTACAAGGACCGGATCAATGAAGCGATCAAGAAAACGAACCTGTATGACGCGGCACGATGGGGTACGGGTCTCATAGAGAAGAAACCGGTTGTCATTGCGATCATGGATTTTTCTTTCATCGGCGGGAGTATGGGGTCGGTTGTTGGAGAGAAAGTCGGGCGGGCAATTGACAGGGCACTTCAAAAGAAGCATCCCCTGATTATTCTTTCCTCCAGCGGCGGTGCGCGGATGATGGAGGGAGCCCTGTCCCTCATGCAGCTCGCAAAGACGAGCGCGAAGCTGAGCCGTCTGGACGATGCGAAGGTTCCATTCTTTTCGATCCTCACGGATCCAACCACCGGAGGGGTCACTGCGAGCTATGCGATGCTTGGGGACATCAACATCGCTGAACCAAACGCGCTGATCGGTTTTGCCGGACCCCGTGTGATCAAGCAGACGATCGGAAAAGACCTTCCCGCCGGCTTCCAGCGTTCGGAGTTTCTGCTGGAACATGGCTTCATCGATATTATCGTGCATCGCAAGGAACTCCGGAGCACGCTGGACCGTCTCCTTTCATTTGTGACCTCATAACAGATCGGACCATTATGGCACTGCACGTTGTGGGCGTTCCCATGGACCTGGGATCGGGGCGCAGAGGAGTCGATATGGGCCCCTCAGCGATCCGGATTGCCGGTCTGGCTGACCGCCTTAAGGAGCTGGGCAACAAGGTCATCGATGATGGTGACATCGACATCAAAAACATGGAAGAAATCCGCGTCGGCGATATGAAGGCGCGATATCTTCGGGAAATCAGCCGGGCCTCGAAAATCCTCTGTGACAAGATGCAGAAGGTGATGGCCAAGAAGCACTTTCCGCTGATCCTCGGCGGCGACCACTCGGTTGCAATCGGCTCGATCTCCGGAATCTCCGCGTACGCTCGGAAACGACGCAAGAAGGTTGGGGTCCTCTGGGTGGATGCCCACGGGGACATGAACACGCCGTCCACGTCGCCTTCAGGTAATATCCATGGGATGCCGCTCGCTTCGGTGCTCGGCCTCGGCCCGAGGGAGCTTACTCATGTGGGCGGTTCGTTCCGGAAGGTCGATCCGCGGCATATCGCTCTCGTTGGCGTGAGGAGCCTGGATGACGGCGAACGTAAGCATCTCAAGCAGACGGGCGCTCTCGTGTTTACGATGGCTGACATCGACCGACAGGGGATACACCGCGTCATGAAGAAGGCCCTTGCCCAGATTACCGATGGCACCGACTATGTGCACGTGAGTTTCGACCTTGATGCAGTTGATCCCACGGTCGCGCCCGGTGTCGGCACTCCGGTCAAGGGAGGGCTCGATTACCGTGAGGCGCACCTTATCATGGAGCAGATTTCTGATGCACAGGTCATGACCTCACTTGAAATGGTCGAGGTCAACCCGATCCTCGATGAGCGGAATCAATCCGCGGAATTTGCTGTTGAGCTGGTGCAGTCAGCATTCGGAAAGCGAATTTTGTAAGCCTTTTTGGGAGTTGAATGTTGGCTGTTCGATGTTCAACGAGCTGAGTGAACATCCAACGCCAACGTCCCACATCTCAAATCACACATCCCACATCTGACATCATCCCACATCTCACATCAGATAGCATCGAGCCCAGCGTGTCCACCCTCATCCAATCCATCCCCCAAATCCAACAGGTATGCGGTACGCTTCGCCGGCTGGGAAAGCGCATCGCACTTGTTCCCACCATGGGCTCCCTGCATGACGGGCATCTCACTCTCATTCTTAAGGCGAAGGAGCATGCAGATGAGGTCATTACCTCGGTTTTTGTGAACCCCACTCAATTCGGTCCCGGAGAGGATTTTGAACGCTATCCGCGGGATCTTGACAGGGATTGTTCACTGGCTTTTGCTGCCGGCTCAGACATGGTTTTTGCACCTTCCACGGCGGAGATGTACCCGGATGGTTGTCAAACGTCCGTGGATGTTGGATCGATTGGCGAAGTACTGGAAGGAAAGTCACGCCCCGGACACTTCAAAGGTGTAGCGACTGTTGTTGCAAAGCTCTTTCATCTCACCCAGCCGCATGTCGCTGTATTCGGCAGCAAGGATGCGCAGCAGCTCGCGGTTCTGCGTGTTATGGTGAGGGATCTGAATTTTGATGTCGGGATAATCGCTGCGCCCATTGTGCGTGAAGCCGATGGTTTGGCCTTGAGCTCCCGCAATGTCTACCTTTCGGCGGGACAGCGGATGGAAGCCACGACGCTCTACCGTTCGCTCCGTCTGGCGGAAACGAGAGTCGGGGAGGGCATCCGCGATGCGCGCCAGGTCATCGGACCGGGTGACGTCGGCTGCGATCGGGGTCACG
>DAIPLH010000197.1:0-5911 GCA_036769325.1 Bacteroidota bacterium | reverse complement strand
GAATTGCTGACCCTCGCCCAGGGTTTTACAGCCTTTGGAACCTGCACGCGCCCGATACCGGTAACGAGGATCGCATTTTCGACCTGAGAAATGCCTCCCTCAGCGAGGGTTGTTCCCGAGCTTCCCATGTCAAAATCAACGCGTGCTGACCCGTAGGTAGAAGCGACCGTTGATTGATCAACCGGAACAACTTCAGTATTCAGAATCGGATTGAAGCCAGCGTATTCAAAGGGAGAGTCTTCTACCAGCCTCGAGACATTCCACGTGTCGCTCTGTGCCCTCCCTACGTTCAGCTTGTAGGACCAGTTGTCGGAAATACCGGCGTACCGGACATCTGACCGGAATGTGCTCACCTCTCCACCCGCCAGGGTTATTTTTGCACCGGTAACGGTTCGGGGAGCAGGGGTGAGAATATTCACAACTCCATTGAAGGCATTAGCTCCGTAGAGGGCGGATCCTGGTCCACGGATCAGTTCAATCTTCCCGAGATCCTCCACAGGAACAGAGAGTCCATTCCATTCCTGGGATCCAAGGAATGCAACAGCAAGATCCCGGCCATCCAACAACACAAGAAGCCTGCGATTGAGCGAGCTGTTGAACCCCCGTGTGTTGATGTTATAGTCGTGTTCACCGCTCTGAACGATGTCCACACCTGCCTGGGTTTCGAGCAGCTTGGGAACCTGTCCGCTCGTGCTGTTCAGTTTGATCTCACGCGCATCAAGGACAGAAACTGATGCCGGCGCATCAGTGATCTTCTCACTTCTCATTGAAGCACCAAGGACCATCACATCGGACATCTCCACGGACTTCGCGACAAGATTAAAATTGAGGACCATCTGCTCCGACGGCACGACAACCACCTCTTTCATCTCTATGGTCTCAAAACCCACAGAAGAAACAGAAACAGTGTAGGTCCCTGATGGAACCGATTTGAGAATGTATGTTCCGCCGGGGTCGGTTGTTGCTCCAATCTGAGTTCCTTTCAGGAGGATGTTCGCCGACGGCACTGCGTCTCCTGAACTCTCCTCGATCACCCGTCCAGTGATGGAACCGGTCTCCTGGCCCCGGAGGGATTGACCGGCAAGAGCGAGGCAAACCACCAGGAATGAAAAAGGAAGCTTCATTGGTTTCCCGGAAGGTGGAAGAAAAAGGGAGCAGGTTTGCTCCCTTTGCTATTAGAAGTTCGTTGCGCTGAGTGTGCGGAAGTGGCCGAGGTTCTCTGTGTCGTTCCTGATGTCCATTTGCGCCGGACCAAGGTCCTCGGCAAGCCAAAGCTGCGAAGTTGTTACATCAAGCTGGACGACAGTTCCGCCAGCAGTAATTGTTCTCCAGGTTCGTGACCGATAAGTCATTCGTTCAGTCGCAGGTCCGTCGGTAACTGAAGTACTGTCCGAGATCGTCTCAATTGCCTCGAACATCCCATAGATCTCGAGCCTCACGTCTACCGTTATTCCATTGACCACTCCGGTAAACGACGAATCATACGCCGTCCAGACTGCTCCGGTTGAACCAACACCCTGACTCGGTCGGGCGACAGCAACCCAGATGAGGGTGTCTGCAGCAGTTGTTCCAACGGTGATTCCGAAGGCTCTCTTGAATGGTCCGATTGTCTGCATGAAGGAGAAGTCACCAAGAGAATCCTGCTGGATAAGAAGAGTTCGTGCGACGGTCACCACAACTCCACCTGGCCCAAACGGCCCGGTTGTGCTGTCAATAATCGCTGTGGCGGTCCCTCCAAGCGGGGTCGGCACCGCATTACTGACAATTGTCCAGACAGTCCTGTAGCTCCCGGTTGGATCAGGGATTTGTCCGCCTGTTCCCGGAGCGGTTGCATAACCGGTGTACGTAAGTTTGTTACCGACTGTCAGAGGAAAGAGGTCCGCGGTAATGGGAACAACTCCGGCAGCGGTCGGGGGCATCTCGTCTTCACTGCATCCTGCAATGAAAAACGAAAGCGCGGTAACGGAAAGGATGGTGAGGTGGCGTAGCATGAGTGGGTACTCCTTGAGAAGGGACGGGAGACGATGGATTGCTGACCACATGAAGCGAGGTCAAAGTAACAGAAAATTCAGATTTTTCAAACCCTGAAACGAAAAAAAACGATATCTCCGTCTTTCATAAGGTAGTCCCTACCCTCCGTTTTGAGGAGGCCTGCTTCGCGGACTGCCTGCTCGGACTTAAGCCTTGAAACATCATCAAAACTGATGATTTCCGCACGGATAAACCCCTGCTCAAAGTCGGAATGAATCACCCCGGCCGCCTCAGGTGCCCTGGCTCCCGAGTGGACAGTCCATGCGTGAACCTCCTTTGGACCGGCAGTAAAAAAGGTGATCAGATGCAGGAGTCCATACCCCTCACGAATCACCTTGTCAAGTCCTGATTCCGGCAATCCGAGTTCGCTCAGGAATGCCTTCCTCTCCCCCTCCGGAAGTTCCGCAACCTCTGCTTCGACACCGGCAGAGACAACAACGACTTTGGCGCCCTCCTTCTCGGCAACCTGACGGACGACATCCACGTAGGCGTTCTCTTTTTTCAGATCGCGTTCATGGACATTGCAAACGTACATCACCGGTTTGTTGGTCAGGAGATGGAGATTGTGCAATAAGCCCACCTCTTCTCCCGCTCCGGGATCGAAATACCGTAAAAGCCTTCCTCCAGCAAGGTGATCGCGGACTCTGGTGTAGAGCGCTTCTTCGGCCCTGATTTTCTTATCACCAGACTTCGCCCGCTTTATTGCATCGTCAAGTTTTCGTTCGACGGTCTCAAGATCCTTGAGGATCAGCTCCGTTTCAACTACCTCAATGTCTCTCCGGGGATCGACTGAACCGTCGACATGAACGACATTGGGGTCATCGAAACAGCGGACCACATGGGCGATTGAATCCACCTCCCTGATGTGCGAGAGAAATTGATTGCCCAGTCCTTCCCCTTTGCTCGCCCCCCTGACAAGTCCGGCGATATCCAGAAATTCGATAGTGGTTGGGACAACTTTTTCAGGGTGATAGATGGAAGAAAGAATATCCATCCGGTGGTCGGGAACTGCAACGACTCCAACGTTCGGATCAATTGTGCAGAACGGATAGTTGGACGCTTCCACTCCTGATGCCGTGATGGAGTTGAAGAGTGTTGACTTCCCAACGTTGGGAAGACCGACGATGCCGCAGTTAAAACCCATAGAAGAAAACCAATGAGGAAGTTGACAGAATCAAGCGGGAGTGGTACGGAGTAAATCCTTCAGTTCTTTCAGGTCCCGAAAATCCGGATCGGCGTCCTTCCACAGTGTCTGAAGCCGGACCCCGATCGACCTGGTCATGTCGCCATCGCCTTTTTTCCTGTAGAGCCGGGTCAGCGTGAGCAGTGTTGAAGGAGAGTTGTTATTGATTGCAAGCGACTCTTCACATTCGAGGAAAGCACGATCATAGTCACCGTTTCGTGTGGAAATCTCCGCAAGTTGACGAAAAACCGATGTCCGGGAAAGAGGCGAAGCATGCTCCAGGGCCAGTTCACACGCGACGCGGGCCTCCTCGTACAATTGTTGTTCCGTGAGAACCCGGGCTTTCATCAAATGGAACCCGACCATGACCTGGGTCTCCGTCAGATTTCTCCTGCTCAGCTCCTCCTCGATCCGGGTTGAGGTCTCCATAGCCGCATCGAACTTCCCCTGCTTTGCAAGAGCAAGGACAAGCCCGTACGCTGCCTCATAGCTTGTGGAATCATCCTTCAGAGCCATTAGGAAGCGCTCTGCTGCCTTGTCATACAATCCACGACTCATGTCCATGTTTGCTGCAATCGTGAGGCGCGAGGCATTCATCCGTTCGCTTCCCGGGAGGTAGGTGAGCCCCTTCAGCATTTGCTCTTCTGCCTCACGGAGTCGTCCCAGAATAGAGTAGATATAGCCAATTTGTGAGAAGGAATACCAATAGTCGGGTTTGAGCTCAAGCGATGCCTCGTACTGCTCCAGAGCTTCGTCATACCTGCCGACGCGAAGCAGAAGATCAGCATAGCTCGCACGCGGGTCCGCCAGATCTGGTGAGAGCCTGATGTACCTCTGCATATACTCAATCGCCTGCTCCTGATCTCCGGCAGTTGAATAGGCATAACCGAGATGCATCACAGCTCGTGTGTAGCCGGTGTCAAGCACCGCTGCATGCTTGTAACAATGGATGGCCGAATCAAGCAGCGACGTTTGCTCGAAGAGCCGGCCCTTCATGACGTACGGTTCGGTCTCTTCAGGGTACAGGCGAAGGAGCGAGTCGGCAGCTTCCCATGCCTGTTCATTCTCAAATTTTATGAGGTGGTTCCAGAACCGGATGTAGAGACCTTCCCTCCCACTCGTCGCAGGCGCGAGTTGCATTGCCTTCTCAATGAGCGTCCTGGCTTTTGCCTCATTGCCAATTTCAAAATTAAGAGAAGCGAGACGGCCCCAGGCCATTGCAAAGGATGAATCCTGCACGAGCGCGGAATCAAAAGAGGCAAGAGCCTCGTTGTAATAAAACTGGCTGAGGAATCTCACTCCCTCTTCATAGAAGCGTCGGGCCTCGGGCGAGGCAGTGGAGAGTTCCGGTTCCCCGCTACATGCGGAGAGAAACAGAGACAGCATCAACAGCAGAGAAGTCTTTCGGAGATTCATACACTTTCTTGTACGATGGAACATGGCCGGAGTGTCACCACATTTGGTGAGACAACCCTGACCTCGGTAAAGCTAATAAGAAATTTGGAAATGTGTTCGACGAGACCCTGCGGGGAGGGAAATCAACTACTGACTGGCCTTTCGGAACGAACCAGAGATACAATTGTCCTGACCATGGTGTTGATGTCGGAAAGTTTGTCGAGTACTTCGTTTGCAATCGTTTTCGAGAGCTGTGCTCTGGTGGCATCGTCGAGAAAGCCGGAGACCACTACAACTTTTGGCAGATCCTGATCCGGTTTCCGGGTTTTCAGCAGTTCCAAAACTTGAAACCCATCAAGCTTCGGCATTTTGATATCGAGGATGACCAACTGGGGCCTGATCTCCCCGATGAGCATCAGCCCTTCGTAACCATCATCGGTCGTCGTGACGTCCACCTCTGGCAATTCGCTACGAATTGCGCTCTTGAGCATGTTTGCATAATCAGTTTCATCGTCAATAATAAGAATGTGCGTTCCCCGCTCATCAACGAAATCAAACGGGATATCCATTCTCGATTCGTCAAGGAACTTTTTGATGTTTGCGGGCCAGACGCGGTAGTGTCCACCGTGTGTTGTGTAGGCCTTCATCGCGCCGTCGTAAATCCAATTCAGAACCGTTTTCTTGCTGACCCGGCAAATATCAGCAACCTGTCCCACACTGAGCGGTTTTTTATATTGCATTCGGGATGTGTCCTTATCTTCCCAAAATATAGTTCTTACCCGATTTACCTGCTAATATACCATGTATTTTGGATGGAGTCAACGGGAGCAATTTTACCTTGCATTTTCAATATTCCCGATTTCCCTCAGAAGGTCTCTTTTCGTGAATGAAGCTTTCTTGATGAGCCCCGAAGTGTACGCCTCAAGCTGCATTTGGGTCTCTTGATCAATGTCCATCGAGGTCAGAATAATGATTGGGATATTTCTGGTTGCCGGAATCTGCCTAAGCTGGTACGCAACATTAAAGCCGGAGACTTCGGGCATGATCAGGTCAAGGATAATCAGGTCGGGATGTTCCCGCGCAGCCAGCTCAATTCCATCTTTTCCGTGAAGCGCTTTCAAGACCCGATATCCCTCATTTTCCAGAATCACCTGAATCAGATCGGTTGCCGCCCGGTCGTTATCAATCACCAGGACGGTCGGCCTCTCAGGGCCATCGGCGGGGCTAATGTGGACACGGTGCAAGGCCTCGAGGAGGTCCGCCTTGCTCACAGGCTTTACGAAATAGTCGACGGCACCGAGG
>DAIPLH010000196.1:0-5947 GCA_036769325.1 Bacteroidota bacterium | reverse complement strand
CAATGTGGGAATACCGCCGCTGGCCCTGGTTTTTCAAGTCAGGAGGTCCTGGCTCCGGTTTGTATGTCACCGTGGACGGAGGGGAGACATGGACAAAACGGACTGACAAGGAAGGCCTGCCGGAAGGGGATCTCGGACGAATCGGAATAGCCATTTCCCGAAGCAAGCCCGAACGAATGTATGCACTGGTCGAAGCAAAGAAGAATGCTCTCTACAGGTCAGACGACGGTGGGTATCAATGGAAGAAGGTCACCGACTCAAACATTGGAGGCAGGCCCTTTTACTATTCGGAGATCCACGTAGATCCGGAAAACGAAAACAGGATTTACAATCTGCACTCTGTCGTCACCAGAAGTGAGGACGCGGGAAAAACGTTTGAGACGTTTATTCAGTGGTCTGACATCCATCCGGACCACCACGCCTGGTGGATCCATCCGGAAGACCCGGATTTCCTAATCGATGGGAACGATGGCGGACTTGCAATTTCGCGCGACGGAGGGAAAACCTGGCGCTTTGTGGAGAACTTGCCCCTTGCACAGTACTATCACATTGGCGTCGACAATGAACAGCCATACAACGTGTACGGCGGCATGCAGGACAACGGATCATGGCGTGGTCCGAACGAAGTCTGGCGCAGTGGAGGAATCCGAAATTCCTATTGGGAGATGGTGGTCTTCGGCGACGGGTTCGACGTTCTCCCGGATCAAAGCGATTCCCGTTATGGCTATGCCATGTCGCAGGGTGGCTATGTTTCGCGCTACGATCTGGTGACAGGAGAGCAACGAGCAATCCGGCCTGTACACCCGGATGATATCGAGCTCCGCTTCAACTGGAATGCAGGAATGGCGGTCGATCCATTCAGTCCGACCACTCTATACTATGGCAGCCAGTTCCTCCATCGGAGCACGGATCGCGGAGAAACCTGGACCATCATCTCACCCGATCTCACGACGAACGACACCAGCAAACAGAAGTACGATGAGAGTGGTGGACTGACCTACGACGTGACCGCTGCCGAAAATCATACAACCATCATTGCTATTGCCCCAAGTCCGGTCAAACAGGGTGTCCTTTGGGTCGGCACAGATGACGGAAATGTTCAACTGACGACAGACGCAGGAAAGACGTGGAAGAATCTTATCGGAGAGATTGACGGAGTGCCAAAGGCAACATGGGTCCCCCGGGTTCATCCGTCTCCGCACAAAGCGGATGAGGCGTATGTTGTGTTTGACAACCACCGGCAAAACGACTGGACGCCGTATGCATACAGGACGACGGACTATGGCAACAGCTGGAAGAGGCTCGTCGACAAGAACGATGTTTCCGGTTATGCGCTCTGCATTGTTCAGGACCGGGTTGAGCCGAAGCTACTCTTTCTCGGAACCGAGTTCGGTCTTTTCGTGAGCATCGATGCGGGAGACAGTTGGACAAAATGGACGAGTGGCTTCCCGACTGTTTCAACCATGGATCTCGAAATCCATCCGCGCGATGGGGATCTCGTCATCGGGACGTTTGGACGGGCAGCTTATGTTCTGGATGACATTACTCCTCTCAGGGAGCTCGCACGCGCGGGGATCTCTCCTCTCAACAAACACGTTCACCTCTTCCCGATTGCTCCCGCACAACTCGCCTGGCAGAAGTCCCCATCCGGGGTTCTTTTCCCGGGTGCGGCTGAGTTCAGCGGGGAGAATGCTCCTCAAGGAGCTCTCCTGACATTCGTCTTCAATCCGGATACGGTCTCCAAAGGGAAAAGCGATAAGGACACAGTCAGCTCGAAGGAGAAGAAAGTGCCATCCGACAGCGTCACCGTGAACGTTGCTGATGCCTCAGGCGCAACGATTCGCACTTTCCGTGCATTCGCGAAACCGGGCATTAACCGGGTTACCTGGGGTCTCGCTCGCCGTGGAGTCCGGTGGCCGGGTTCACCCAAACCTGAACCAGGCGCCGAAGAGCCGGGCGGACCATTAGTCCTTCCTGGAACTTACACAGTAACGATCAGCAGTGGAAAACACACCGACTCCGCGCAGGTCGAAGTGCGAATGGATCCCCGATTCACCACTACACACGAAACGATGATTGAGAATGATCAATTGATTTCCAGAATGATGTCACGGGTTGAGCTTGCGACAAAGGCCGTGGACCGCCTTAACGATGCGAAGAAAACGATCGAAAGGATTCAGGATCAATTGAAGGAGAAGAGGGACGATACAACAAGTGTTATGAAGAATCTCAGAGACAAGTCCACCGCCTTTCTCGACTCAATCAAGACTCTCACTGAACTCGTCAACGAGCCCGAGGTACAGGGATTCAAGAGAACACCGGGGATTCTGAGACCGAAGCTCGAACTGGCCGACTGGTATGTCAATTCATCATGGTCAGCCACAAGCCAAACCGATAAGATGGTGCTCGAACAAGCTGAGGCAACGCTGCAGGAAGTTCTGGGGCGGGTCAACAGGTTCTTTGAAACGTCATGGCCGGAATACCAGAAGGCATACAAAGACGCAAACCTGACTTTGTTCGAGGGTTACGAGCCGTTGAAATTTTGATTCACAGCGGGATCACTGAATAGACTGGATAGACTCTGCGGTTCTCGGCGCCCTCTGCGCCTCTGCGTTGAAACACTATAACTAACTGACCAGAATTCGCAGAGGTAAAAGAAATCGCAGAGGCGCGGAGTACGCAGAGAATCCGCAGAGGGGGTGAAGGAAAACGCGAAACGCGGAACTCGAAGCGCGAAACGTGGAACTGGACTCCAGACTACCGACTATCGACTTACTTCCGTTCAATCTTCTCCGCCACAATTTCCATCGCTTCTTCGAGCATCATCTTGCTCGTCTTCAGCAATGACTCGACGTCATCGCTTTTCCATCCCACGAACTCCGAATCAGCCAGACTGTTCAGGTTGATCTTTACATTGAGTGCCGCACCCTCGCACGCTGCGTGAAGCAGGAGAGCGCTGACCCCGGCGTCGCTGACTGAATTCGGGTTTCCGTTTGCCGCTACTTCCTGCGCAAGAGCCATGGCATCGATGCAGTGCTTCATCACTTCCAGTGGTATCAACGTTGCTTCCTTCGTCGCCTCGTTGATTGCAGCCCGTCTGAGGGCAATCTGGGGTTCGGTGTCCTTTGGCAGTGAGAATGCTTCGATCACCTTGTTGAACGCATCGGTGTCCTTGTCGACCAGCCTGGTAAACTTTGCCCGGAGGTCCTCCGCCTGAGCAAGGATGTTCTTCATATCGTCCTGAATCCCGGCATACTTCTTTTTGCCAATCGTGAGATTGCAGACCATCGATGTCAGTGCGGCGCCGAGGGCTCCCGCCAGAGCAGCTACGCTCCCTCCGCCGGGTGCGGGAGAAGATGAGGCAAGTTCATCGAGAAAGAGGTTCACAGGTTTCGTTACAAGCATGGTTTCTTCCGCCAATGTTGTTCCAGAGATTGATCCTGCACGTGTTGTCACAATTGAAACTCGATGATCTTCATGGCAGGGTCGAAAGGCGAAAGCTGACTCAGTCCGAGCCGTTCAATTGCCACCGAGATCATCTGATTCTCGTCCGTCAGATCGGACGCGTAGAACTTCCCCGCCATCAACAGAGCCTCTTTGGGTGTCACGCCCACAATCTCGCTTCCAGTCGCGTCGATCCCCAGCAGCCCGGCCTGTTTCTTCACCTCTTCAAACGCGACGTGTGGCGGTGTCACGTGGAAGTTAACAAGATTGATTGATACCTGCGCAATGTTGTGAGCCTCGAGCAGGACACCCATCGCTTTTGCAGCTTTGAGCGTGCCCGGAATTTTCACCTTGTTCCCCCTGGCGTCGAGCACCGGCTTGCCATCTGGGCCCTTCTGAATTCGTCCGCTTTCCCTGATAATCAGAGCAATCTCATTTGCAGGACCCGTATCACTCGTGTTCAGGTTCACGTTGTAGGCAATAAGAAACACGCGCGCGCCCGTTGCCGTGGCACCTGACCGCGGATTGAATCTTGCTTCGCCATAGTCAGGCTTCCACTCAGGATCGCGAAGTTTTTCCTCAAGGCCTTCATACTCCCCTTTTCGGACAATGGAGAGATTGGCCCTCGCCGGTGAAGTCGCCGCCTGCTCGTAGAGATAGATTGGAATTCCAAGTTCCGCAGCGACACGGCTTCCGTAGAGGTGTGCCAGCTTTACACAGTCCTCCATCGTCACACCGCTGACCGGGACAAAAGGGACAACGTCCGTCGCGCCCATCCTCGGATGTTCCCCCTTGTGCTTTGTCATGTCGATCAACTCTGCTGCGGTCTGAGTTGCGCGGATAGCTGCCTCGACTACGCCTTCGGGCGTACCAACAAATGTAACGACAGTCCGGTTATAGTCTTTGTCCGGCTCAGCGCTTATGAACTTGACTCCATCAACGCTCATGACCGAAGCTTTGATCGCCTCAATCACACTCATGTCACGCCCTTCGCTAAAATTCGGGACGCATTCTACAATTTTCTTCATTGACAACCCTCTTCGTTACAGCTCGAGAAGCGTTCCATTCTTAATGGTCTTTGCAATGTGGTTTGTCCCAAAATGATAGGCCAGGAACCGGTAATCGGGTATATCAGCCACGATCAGGTCTGCGCGTTTGCCGACTTCAATGCTCCCCAGTGAAGAGGAGAGGTTCAGGGCAGCCGCCCCGTTCAGTGTGGCGGCGGTCAGCGCCTCCTCCGGAGTCAAGTGCATTTGTGTGCAGGCGATGGTCATCATCATGGGCATGGAGTACGACATACACGATCCCGGATTGAAGTCGCTCGCAATCGCTACCGGAACGGACAGATCGATCAGTCTTCTGGCCGGGGCGTAGCCATGGTTCAGAAAAAACGACACGCCAGGCAACACAGTTGCCACAACTCCGGCCGCAGCAAGCGCCGCGGCTCCCTCGTCAGTAACATGCTCCAGGTGGTCAGCTGAAACTGCACGGACCTTCGCCGCGAGCTCTGCTCCTCCCGATGAGGTGATCTCGTCGGCATGGACCTTCGGAGCCATCCCCCATTTCACCCCGGCGTTCAGAATCTCTTCGGCTTCTGCGGCTCCAAAATACCCCTTCTCACAAAACACATCGCAGAATGTCGCCAGTTTCTTCTTTCCCACATAGGGAATCATCTTGTCGATCACGAGTCTGGTATATGCGGAGGGGTCGTTCCGGAACTCCGGAGGGATCGCATGGGCGCCGATGAACGTTGGAACGATCGAGATCAACTCCTCCTTCTCAAGCTCGTTGATCGCCTCAAGCATTTTGATCTCGTTGTCGAGGTCAAGTCCGTAACCGGATTTGATTTCTACGGTTGTCGTTCCGTGCCGAAGGAAATCAGCAATGTAGGCAGATGTCTGCCGTTTCAAGCTCTTTTTTGATGCTGCCCTGACATCGCCAACGGTGGATACAATCCCCCCGCCCTGTTCCGCGATTTGTTGGTACGTTGCTCCATCTGCCCGTAGAGCGAACTCACGCGCCCGGTTTCCTGCAAAGAGCATGTGGGTATGTGAATCAACAAATCCTGGAAGGACGACTTTCCCTTCTGCACTCAACTCCGGAAAATCATCCGGAAGCGGACGGTCGAACTCCTCCATCCGCCCAACCCACGCAATCTTTCCTTCTGAGCAGAGAACTCCCGCATTCTCCAGTATTCCAAGGTCACGCATCGCAGGTCCCACCTTCACTCTGCTCCCGCCGGACGCAACGGTGACGAGCTGCGAAATGTTCTTGACAAAAATATTCAACGGTTTCAGGAAAAATGGGGAGCCAGGGTGCCGGTCTTCCGGACTGCGCAGGCTGGATTAAGAGCGAAAAGTCAGAAAAAGATACGAAAACGAGTCTGGAGGCGCAACCATCGTTGTAGTGCCGCAGTTTGGTTTCGACGAATTCACCTCGCCCCCGATAGGTTGAACCGCCAAGGTACTGTGTTAATAGTCAAGTCGTGACTAGGGGAAGGTTG
>DAIPLH010000529.1:0-1708 GCA_036769325.1 Bacteroidota bacterium | reverse complement strand
CTTCGAGTGCCTTCCGTCGCTCCGTCGCAACAAGAGTCTTTTGCATGACCACCCCCAGCTTCTCCCGCTGGAGGCTGAGGTCCCGCTGCGCCTCGGTCAGGAGGTGTTCCTTTTCCCTGATACCCGCTCGCAATTCCTCAAGCCGCTCCTCATCCTTCGACAGGGTCCCGTCAATGGTGACCCGTTCTCCCCGGAGCTTGTCAAGCCGTTCGTTGAGCGGAATGGAACGCGCATCCAGATGGGCAAACTCGCGCTCCATCACATCAATCTCCATAAACTTGAGCCGGTCTCTTACCTCATTGTACTGACCCGCCCGTTTGGCCTGTCGCTCAAGGCTCGCGACCGCTTTCTGAACTTCCGTAATGATATCGTTGACGCGTATGAGGTCGGCCTGGACGCTTTCGAGCTTCCGGTATGCTGCCTTCCGGCGGTGCTTGTATTTCGTTACCCCTGCAGCCTCTTCAAAGAGGTGCCGGCGTTCATCCGTCCGGTCACTGAGAATGGATTCCACCATCTTCAACTCGATAACAGAATATGCATCAGCGCCCATGCCGGTGTCCATGAACAGGGTCTGAATATCCTTCAGCCTGCATGGAACTTTGTTCAGAAGATATTCGCTCTCCCCGGACCGGTACACCCGCCGGCCAATCGTTACCTGGGTATATTCGGATGGCAGGATCCCTTTTGTATTCTCAATGATCAGCGACGCCTCCGCCATTCCCAAAGGCTTTCGACCCTTTGTACCATTGAAAATCACATCCTCCATCTTCTCGCTTCGCAGTGCGCTGTACCGTTGTTCTCCCAGAACCCAGCGGATGGCATCGACAATGTTCGTCTTCCCGCATCCGTTCGGACCAACAATGGCCGAGATGCCGCTGTCAAAACCAAGGCTTGTTCTCGTCGCAAACGACTTGAAGCCGATGATTTCCAGTTTCGAAAGATACATAGAGGTTACCCGCTAGCTATGAATTGGCTGCGACGGTTGACAGAAATCTCAGGTACTCGGAAGCCGATTGCGAATAATCAAGAAAGAAATAGCCGACCACCGCCAGACCGATGAGAAACGTGAAACCAACCAGATAGACCTTTGGGCTGAATACATCCGCGACAATCGCCGCGCCTTTATGGATGCGGAGGAGGGTCCACAGAAGGAGCCCACAGACAAGAGCAAATGAAGGGAGCACATATTCTCCGGTTTCCAACAACCGAAAGAGAATCATCCCCACCGGAATGAGAATCACCAGTGGTACCGTTGACCACATCGTCACGGAATAGGCATGATAAGGATAGAGCCGTGACTTCATGATCCTTGCTGCAAGATAGACTGTGACACTGATGCACAAAAGGAGAAGAAAATAGATCGCGGCGGAATAAAAAATGAGCTCGATGGGACTCCGTATGATCCCGATGGCCACTTCCTTGGCTTTGTCTGATGTTAATACAAATGAGAGGGATGCATCGAGAACCCAGCTTCCTCTGGCGTGATAGAGCGCGGTGGATGTGACAATTGCCAGGGCCGAGGAAGTGATGATCCCCAGAAGGGCCGAGTGAACAGTAGAGACGGCCCGCTGGTCACGAATATCTGAGAAGAAGTTGAAGGAATTCATGACCGACCGGTTGATGCTTTCCCGGAAACGGCGATCGGCGTTGTAGAGATATGCCGTCCCGATCAATAAGATCAGGCCGCTCAGTACATAGATGATCGGTG
>DAIPLH010000195.1:0-5950 GCA_036769325.1 Bacteroidota bacterium | reverse complement strand
ATTGGATAAGGTTCTCTATCAATGGAATCCTGTTCTAATTCTATTGACAAAAAGCAACGATGTGCGAGCCACGCGTACGCGCTTCTGTTGGCCTCAAGCAACACCGCTTTGTGATTTCCATTTCCGAGGGAGACCAACCATGCACATATTTCTCCAATCCACTCAGAGTTAAACCAAAGAGGGGAACGCACGTGCGCGAAGACGGCTGCCATCAACTCATCATCGGGCACGTTATCAAAACGATTTGCTATGCGTGAAGCATACTCTCGAATTGAAGTCGGCCACATTTCTTTGTTTCCAAAGGACCTGCAATGCCATAGATCCCTTCTTGCGTTGTCGTTTAAGTTGTTTGCAACCAGGTAGTCTCGGAACTGGGAGAAACCGGCCCTGACAATGCCACGGACTATTTTTGATTTGTGAGGATCTCGGGAAACTGCGTTGCCAACTTCATCGGACATTGTGGATACATGGATTGATCCATCCTTTAAGGAATCAATGAACTGGCGGGTGACGTTCATATCGATAGCAATTGTGTTCGCCCGCCTCTCTGATAGCTTCTCGTGAATCGGGTCGCATATGATGCAGAACACTTGATAGCCATCGCGTGCTAGCCGATTCAGGAAATTGAGCATACATAGCTGCCCTAGGTGGTATCGCAATTCTCCATTGGGATATGCAGGGGCAAGACTCCATAGGCTAACGACCTGTACGTTCTTGGCATACTCTTTCCGAAAAGAAGCCAAGTTGGGAATAGATAGCCTGTGGAGTGGTGTATCACCTGTCATCATGTGCGGCTCGGGGATCGGGATTCGAGTATATGCCCAACAATAGTCTGGGTCACCTGGTGAGATAAATCATCGGCGTTAACAATCCGATACCGTTCTGACCTCTTGGCCAATGTTTCGTATGCATGTTGCAATTCTTGAATGCGAACAATTTCGATTTCAGTAAGCTCCCTAACCTCCCTCTTCATGAATCGCTGTTTGATAACATCAATTGAGGCCTGGAAGACAATAATCATGTCGGGCAGTCTAATCCCCAACATGTGATAAAGGTCTTCTATCGAGTCGCGTAATCGAATTGGGAAACAACTATGCTCCTTGGCAGCAAAATACCCTTGATAAATGGCTGAAGAGTCAATCCCGCGGTCCTGAAGCAGTATGTCAGCTCCGCATTCTGCACCCTTCCGTCTTAGACTATCAGCATATAGCATGTAGAAAAAAGCTGATTCCGGTCCATGTGGGAACCCTTCACTAATAAATATTGATTTCCGAAGGGCACTGGTGATCTTTGTGATCACCTCACCCTCACTGGGGAACTCGCTGATCACTGTGCATCTGAATCCTAGAGAAGCGAGATGGGACTGAACGAGGGGTATTTGAGCAGATTTCCCTGTAGACTCTACGCCTTCAAAGCAGACGTAGTGAGGTGGACTACCCATTTGCTCTGCGCCATTCAAAAGCATTTGTTACAACTTCATAGAGCCATGTATCCTTTGAGTCCCTGTTTTCCATTAGCAAACTCGTTTCACTTTCGGCTAGCCAACGATATCCAGAGAATTCTCTAACGTCATAGACAGGATAAGGTTTTCTTCGTTCGACGCTAACAACAAAGTCGAATTGCCTTTTTCGTTGAAGTGCTCCCCTACTAGTAGTCCTTTCCCAATCCCAAGACAAGACCAGTTTGTCAATGGAGCAAAGAATCCACCCCGTTTCCTCATGGATTTCACGTCCGAGAGCTTTGAATAGTGATTCGTCTTGCTTGACATGGCCACCAGGTAAGTCCCACGCCTGAGGAAGAAATTCGCGCTCTGCAGCTCTGCGGAGCAGAAGGATTTCTCGGCGCTCATTGAAGATAATTGCATTCACAACAACCTGTTTTCCATACGCGATTGCCTGTGAGAGTAGGTGCTCGTATTGTTCCTTTCGCTCGTTCATCTGTTTTTCCATTCAGGGGTATAGACACAACATCAGAAACAGTTTGACGACATTTAACAGAAGCCTATTCAATACTCAAGGGTTTTCATTATAGCATTTTTGTCGAAGAGACACCAACAACATTTCTTCAAGTGACATACATAGTGATGCTCAGAGCGGCACCACCAAATCCTAACGAAGATACGACAATTGATCCATGTTCGATATCCCGCAAACACGGGTATTTCTTTCGCTGGGGAGTAATTTGCGTGTTTTTTTAGGCAGCAGCTACTCCCTTCTTTATTGGAGAGGGCACCCCTTGCGAGCGGTCAGCCCTCCCAATGCATGCGCACTGCATGTTCATCAGAGAGCAAGTCCTCCAGGGGTTCATTGCGCATACGAGCATGAAATTGGCAGGGAAGTCAACCGACAGCTTGGACCGGCTGATCGTCACCCGGCCGTCCTCCAATGGCTGGCGAAGGACTTCCAAAACATTTCGGGCAAACTCGGGAAGCTCATCCAGGAACAGCACACCATGGTGAGCAAGGGATATTTCACCCGGGCGCGGGTTGGTTCCTCCGCCAACGAGGGCTGCATCGGAGATCGTGTGATGCGGTGACCTGAAGGGCCGGACCGCCACAATCGCATCATCGGCGGAAAGCAAACCGGCAACTGAATGAATCTTCGTTGTTTCAAGAGCTTCTTCGAACCCCATCGGTGGGAGGATCGTGGAAAGTCGTTTCGCCAGCATCGTCTTCCCGGACCCCGGCGGCCCGATCATGATGATGTTGTGCCCACCGCACGCCGCCACTTCAAGAGCCCTCTTCACGTTTTCCTGGCCACGCACGTCGGCCAGGTCAACATGATAGTGAAAGTTCTTCTGAAACAAGGCGTCGATGTCCACTTTCATCGGCTGATATGCCGAACTTTCACCCACAAGAAAATGAACCGTTTCTTCGAGTGTCCTCAGCGGAAAAACATCGATTCCCTGAACCAGTGCCGCTTCCCGTCCATTTTCGACAGGGAGGATCATCCCGGGGATCCCCCTCCTGCGCGCCTCAAGGGTCATGGGAAGGGCGCCACGGACGGGCCTCAGGGTCCCGTCCAATGCGAGTTCACCGACGAGAACAAACCCCGCCAGTCGGTCAGCGTCGATCTGTCCGGACGATGCGAGAATACCAACGGCCATCGGAAGGTCAAATGCTGAGCCTTCTTTGCGGATGTCTGCCGGAGCCAGGTTGATCGTAACCTTCCGCAGAGGCATTTCGAAACCGCAATTCCTGATCGCGGCAATGACACGTTCACGGCTCTCGCGAACAGCATTGTCAGGAAGGCCCACAATGGAGAACCCGGGAACCTGTTTTTCAAGATGAGTTTCAACTTCGATCAGGCAGGCATTCACGCCGAACGTTGCGGCGCTGAAGACTTTTGAGATCATGGGAGGAACAGACGCGGACTGTTGCTGCGGCGGGAGAACGGAGGCTACTTAACCAATCCGTCAGTGAAAGTCAAGGGCGGGGGGAAAGCAAGCGGAGAGCAGAGAGCAGAGAGCCGAGAGCTTAGAGCGGAGAGCGGGGGGAGAGCGAGCCAAGAGCGTAGAGCATAGAGCGAGGAGCGAAGAGCTGAGAGCACGGAGCGGAGAGCACAGAGCCGAGAGCGTCGAGCATAGAGCAAGAAAAAGAGAGCGGAGAGCAGAATAATTCGCAACTCGCAGGTCGCAACTCGCTGATCGCAATTCCCAGGGTGATTAGCGAAGAGCGAATTGAGAGTTGAGAATTGCGAAGTGGGGTGCGTGGGCTACCCTTCGATCCGATGAAAACCACCGGACAGCCCGTCAGAGATCTCATAGGCAAGCGTGTCTCCTTGCTCGTAAATGATCATCCCTTCAAGTCCGGGTGTCTCTCTGATGAGCTGCATTCCCTTCTCTTTTCCGAGGAGAAAGACGACGGTCGACAATGCATCGGCAGAGATGGCGTCGTCCGTAACTACAGTCACGGCAACCAGTCCTCTCATTGGATATCCTGTAAACGGATCGAGCAGGTGATGATAGCGAACGCCGTCTTCAATGAAGAACCGTTGGTAATCACCGGAAGTCGAGACCGCTCCTGTGCCGACATGGAACTTTCCAAAGTACGCTCCATCCTTTCTCGGATGTCGGACAAGGACTTCAACGGCTGTGGAATCGAGCCGATGCGTTCCTTCAAAATTGACGCTAAGCTTCCCCCCGATGTCGACAATGAATTTCCTCATTCCTGCCCTCTTCAACAAAGCCGCCGCCTGATCGATTGCGTATCCCTTGCCGATCGACCCGAGGTCAAGCCGCATTCCAGCGGAGGGAAGGAAAACCTGCTTTCCTCTGATGGCGATATTCCTGTATTCGATAGGAGCAGTGAGGGAATCAACCTGCGCAGGTCCGAGAGCACGCGGGTTCTCACCGATGAAATTCCATGCCTTCACCAGCCGTCCGATGGTGATGTCGAGCCTTCCTCCGGAGAGATCCCCATACTGAATCCCTCGCGTGATAAGGTCGATCAACTCCTGCGACACGGTTACAGTATCGACACCGGCAACAGAATTAATTCTCCCGACCTCACTCGTATCGCTGTAGTCCGTCGCAAACCCTTCCACCCGGCGAATCTCCGCGAACGCGGAATCTATCAGTGCGTACGCGAGATCCTCATCAACATCATCGTAGATCGTGACGGACACGTAGGTATTCATGGCGGTTGTCTGGCGTGAAACGGGTTCGTTCCGGCTGAAACAGCCGGGTAGAAGCAGGAGAAAAGCAAGGATGGATTTCATTGGGCTTCCAGATTACGGATTTCGGATTACAGATTTCGGATTAGACATGGCAGATGTCGGGATTACCTACCTTTATGCAAAATTCACCACCACACTTCATTGTATACCCCTCTTGTTTTCTCCCCTTTAGAAGAAGGGGAGATATTTTGTGTGTGGTGGTGGCTCCTTGCTTTTCCGGCTGCTGGTTACGGATTGCAGATAGCTTCTTCTTGTCCGGTTCTCTGTCTCCGATCTCCTTTTTTGGACTACCGACTCCGGACTACCGACTTCCCACTCACATCTCCCATCCCACATCTCACATCTTCTTAGTACAAAATCTCTTCAAGAAACAGCCCGTGCGATGGAGCAGCCGTTCCTGCACGCGACCGGTCCCTTGAGTCCAGGATTGACGCGAACTCATCCGGAGAAATATGACCGCGCGCGAGGTCGACCATTGTTCCGACAAGCGCCCTTACCATCCCGCGAAGAAACCGATCTGCACGGATCTCATAGATAAACCGCCCCGCGTCGTGAGACCAGACAGATTTCCTCACCGTGCAGGTGTACCGGTCAGTTTCATTCCCGGTTTTGCTGAAACTCGTGAAGTCATGAAATCCTTCAACGACGGTTGCCCCCTGTCGCAGGAGATCAAAGTCCAGTTTGTACTTCACATGCCATGTGCGAAAACGTGAAATGGCTGAGGGGCTGGTGGATATGTGATAGCGGTACATCCGTTCCAGGGCGTCATGGCGCGCATTGAATGCGTCCGGAACAGTCTCAGCGCCAAGTATTCGGACATCCGCGGGAAGGACTCCGTTGAGAGAATGGGCAATGGATGAAGGTGTGAGGTCTGAAGCTGTCTTGAAACTGGCCACCTGCCCTCTCGCATGGACCCCGGTATCTGTCCGACCCGCGCCGATAAGAGTGATGGGTTCACGAAGAATTTTGGTGAGACCTGCTGTGATCTCTCCCTGTACTGTTCGGCCTTCAG
The DNA here is from genome assembly GCA_036769325.1 of Bacteroidota bacterium. Taxonomy (GTDB): domain Bacteria; phylum Bacteroidota; class Ignavibacteria; order UBA10030; family UBA6906; genus DAIPLH01. Next base: position 262 of record DAIPLH010000195.1, on the reverse strand, counting down.
ACTGGATTTGCCAGCCGAGGAAATCCGTGCCGTCGTACTCAACAAGGAGCTTGATGTTCGGCATGCCAGGTTCCGTGACCCCTGATGCGGGATCAGAAACTCCGCGTCACAGTAAGCAACACGCCGTGCGGACGTGAAAGGCCTCCCATGACATCGGCCCTGAAGCTCAGATCTCCGAGCGCTTCATCGAGGGCTTTATTGTAGGCTATGACGGAACGAACGGCATTAATGGCACTGGCAACACGGTTGACGATCAACCCCG
>DAIPLH010000194.1:0-5953 GCA_036769325.1 Bacteroidota bacterium | reverse complement strand
AGATCGCCGTTCTCACCGTTGCAGCCCGCCTTGCCGCGGAGGATGCCAGAGTGGGAACAGGTAGAGGCTGGTCCGAGGATTCTCAAAACGGAGCCTTGAGGTCCGACGATAGTGAAAACCGTTGGCGATTTTCCCGTCAGCAATACCTGAGGGGGTCTTAGGTTCGTGGGTATCTACTTCGGAGCAATTGGAGGGAAGGAGTACCGGATCGAAATCCTCGATAGCGGTGATCTGGTGATCGATGGAAAGGGTCAGAGCCCCAGTGTAAAAACTCTTGGCCATGGACGTTATTCCGTTCTGGTGAACGGGCGATCGATTTCGATCAGTGTTTCCGGGACGGGGGGAGAACGAACATTTCTTGTCAATGGCAAGTTGGTTCCGGCCAGTGTTGAGTCCGAGAGAATGCGGTTACTCAGGAAACACACTGCAAGGTCCGGGGAAAAGAGCGGAGCCCTGGAAATACGAGCCCCGATGCCGGCACTGGTGTCTTCGGTCCGTGTGAATGTCGGGGATACCGTAGCAGCCGGACAGGGGCTGGTCATCCTGGAAGCAATGAAGATGGAGAACGAAATCAAATCGCACCGCGATGGAGTTGTCGGAAAAGTTCTGGTCTCGAAAGGGAAATCCGTCGAGAAGGGAGAATTGCTGGTCGTGCTTGAAGGAAACAAAGAGAACATTGATAGTCGGGAGTCAGCTTGATGATTGACAATCCATTGGTCAGGGAGAATACTGCGGAGCCTCCGGTTGATCTCGATCTTGCACTCAAGCACGGTTTGAGTGAGGAAGAATACGGGCTCGTCCTCAAAATCCTTGGCCGCGTGCCATCGTACACAGAACTTGGCATCTTCAGTGTGATGTGGAGTGAACACTGCAGCTACAAGAATTCGATTGCAGTACTCAAGACACTTCCACGAACGGGGCCGGGGCTGCTCGTGGGGGCCGGGGAGGAGAATGCCGGTCTCGTCGACGTTGGGGATGGCCTTGCTGTAGCTTTCAAGATCGAGAGCCACAATCATCCCTCGGCTGTGGAACCATACCAGGGAGCTGCTACCGGTGTGGGGGGAATCATGCGGGATATTTTCACGATGGGTGCGCGACCCATTGCCTCTCTGAATTCACTCCGCTTTGGAATGCTCGATTCGGACAGAACACGGTATCTGATGAAGGGCGTCGTGAAGGGGATTGGAGATTATGGAAATAGTTTTGGCGTGCCGACGGTTGGGGGGGAGGTCTACTTTGACCGATGCTATCACGAGAATCCACTGGTGAATGCAATGGCCGTTGGAGTCGTGAAGCACGGAGAGTGGGCAAGTGCTGTAGCCAGAGGAAAAGGAAACCCGGTTCTGATCGTTGGCTCGGCGACCGGGCGGGATGGGATTCACGGCGCGACATTTGCTTCAGAGGAAATTTCAGAGGAATCTGAATCAAGAAGACCGTCAGTTCAGGTTGGCGACCCGTTCACGGAAAAACTTTTGCTGGAAGCGACCCTCGAGGCAATCCGGTCGGGCTATCTGATCGGGATTCAGGATATGGGTGCGGCAGGGATTACATGCTCCACGACAGAGATGAGCGCCCGTGGAAAAAGCGGCATGAGGATCAATCTTGACCGCGTTCCTTCGCGTGAAACGGGGATGACTGCATACGAACTGATGCTTTCAGAATCCCAGGAGAGAATGTTGGTGGTTGTCCGTCGTGGATTTGAGGGTCGGGTGAAGGCGATCTTTTCAAAGTGGGATCTCAATGCAGAGGTCATTGGCGAAGTAACGGAGGACGGCCGCCTTGTAGCGGAGCATGCCGGGAAGATCGTGGCGGATGTCCCTTGTGAGCCTCTCGTCCTTGGAGGCGGTGCTCCGGTATACACAAGAGAAACGCGTGAACCGGAGTATCTGAAGAAAACCAGAGCCTTCGATGTGAGTTCTGTGCCGGTTCCTTCTGATCTTCATGAGCCTTTACTCAACCTCCTCTCTTCGCCGAATATAGCAAGTAAGAGATGGGTCTACAACCAGTACGATCATATGGTGAGAACAAATAATCTGATCCTGATGGAAGGAGATGCAGGAGTCGTTCTCTTGAAGGGGACTTCCCGTGCATTGTCTGTCAAAACTGATTGCAATGCGAGATATGTCTATCTCTCACCGTATGTGGGCGGTGCTTCGGCAGTTGCAGAGGCAGCGAGGAATGTCGTCTGCACCGGTGCAACCCCCATTGCCATCACAAACTGTCTGAACTTCGGAAACCCATATGATCCCGAGGTCTATTGGCAGTTCCAGGAGGCTGTCAAAGGTATTGGCGATGCCTGCAGGGCCCTTGAAACGCCGGTCACAGGAGGAAATGTGAGCTTCTACAATGGAAGTCCAACATCGACGATCTACCCGACGCCAGTCATTGGGATGCTGGGGTTGATCGAGGACATTACATGCGTCCGCTCGGCGGCGTTCAAGGCGGAGGGTGACATTATCGTTCTCATCGGAAAACAGGCAGAAGGTCATCTCGGTGGCTCGGAGTATCTTTCAGTCCTGCATGGCCGAATTGAAGGTGAAGCTCCCCCAATCGACCTTCTGTTCGAGCGAAGGCTTCACAGGACCTGTCTGGCAGGAATAGCAAGCGGGATAATAAAGTCTGCACATGATGTTTCGGACGGAGGTCTGGCAGTGGCCCTTGCCGAATGCTGCATCCTTGATCAGGAACGGCCTTTGGGCGCCAGTATCAGTCTTGAAGGTGCGATGAGGGTTGATTCAAAACTGTTCGGAGAGGACCAATCACGAATCCTGGTGAGCATAGAGCAGAAGAATCTCGAAGCCTTGCGATCGATCTGCGTAACGCATAGCGTAGGGCTTGAAGTCATTGGTCGTGTTGGAGGGGACCGACTGAGGATTGGGAAGGAGGTTGACTTACCGATCGAAGAGCTAAACACAGCATACTATAAGGCCATAGAGATCCTCGTGGACCGGGATACTTGACTTGACATAATAGTTATTATTTGGCGTGGAGTTGTACGAGCAGACTTTTCAACGCTATTCAACACCTTCAGCGAAGACCCGCTGACCGGTCAACCTCTCGCCTCCTCAGAACCAGTAGGACGACAAACCCTCCAAGCACTACGAGTCCGGCGGCGAGAACAGCCATCCTTTCGTCTTCCGGGGCTTCCTTGATCCCATTCACCTCCGGCATAGCCACAACTGAATCCTTCCGCACGGACGAAGTGTCTTTCAATGAATCAGCCTGGGCTTTCGCATTTCCTGCCCATCCGAAATTGATAAGCACGAGCAAGCTGAGCAGCCTGACGATATCCAGTACCCGTTTACGTAGTCGCATATGCCAGAATAATGGTAATGAGGAGATAGAAAATTAAAGCAATGCCCAGGACAATGAATGGCAACGATTTCTGGTTTCTGCTTGATCTCCTGTCAATGAATGGAATGGACATCCAGAAACCGGATCCAACGAGCACCACAACGTTCACAAGGAGCTCACCGCTTATGGAGAAAACTGTAGAAGGAACGATTTTCAGCGATTGATAAAGAGGTAAGAAATACCACTCTGGTTTAATCCCAAAAGGGGCCGAAGCCAGGGGGTCAGCCTTTTCACCAAGCCCTGATGGATAAAGCGTTGCCAGACACAATAATACTGCCAAACCGATAGTCCAACTGATGAAGTCCCTGTAAAGGAAATTCGGGAAGAATGGGACAGCTCGTTTGGTTGTCGTAACCCCTATCGGAACACTCGACCCGAAAACCTGATTAAGCAAGAGGTGGAGGGTTACGATTGCAAGTGAAACCATTGGAAGGACGACGACATGAAGTGAGAACATCCGTGTCAGAGTCTCACCACCAACCTCCTCTCCTCCCTTCAACAGGTTAACTCCCCAATCTCCAATAATCGGAACAGTGGCAGGGACTTCAGTGCCGATGAGTGTTGCGAAATAGGCCATCGTGTCCCAGGGAAGCAGATATCCTGTAAAGCCAAATCCCAGACTCAGAAAGAGCAGCAAAGTCCCGGTAATCCACATTAGCTCACGAGGCTTTCGGTATGCCCTCATCAGAAAGGCGCTAAACATGTGGACAAAAAGGCACCCGATCATGAGGTTCGCGGACCATCCGTGGACTGACCGGATGAGCCAGCCAAAGGGAACCTCATTCATGATGTGAAGAATGCTCTCATGAGCACCTTCTGGCGACGGCTTGTAATAGAGCGTTAGGAGGATCCCTGTGATAACCTGGACAACAAAGAATGTAAGAGTTAGCCCACCAAAGTAATACCAAAAAGAATGACTATGAGAGGGTACAGTCTTCTTGACGAAATAAGACCTAATGTCTTCTATGGGAAGGCGTTGGTTCAACCATTCGAGAGTCACCTTAATCATCGTCAGGCCCTTACAATACGTGAAATGACGAGAGACTGATCCTCTACGGAGACCCGCAAGGCTTCAAGTGGCCTCGGGGCAGGACCTGAAAGATTCTTTCCGGTCATATCGAACACCGAGCCGTGGCAGTTACAGTTCAGATGAGGTACCTCATCTCCTTCATACTTGACCACACACCCGAGATGTGTGCATCTGGCAAGAAAGGCCTTATACTGACCGCTTTCTGTATGAATGATGATAGCGGGCTCTTTCCCAAAGCGCACCACCTTCGCGGAATTCACCTCGATCTCCTGAAACGAATCCAAGCGGAGGGTCTCTGTTGGGGAAAGGCTGGACGGTTTCGGAGCCATAAACCGCACAACTACATTCAGGATAGGGACTGCCGAAAGGACCCCCCATACGGCAAACGCCTTTGTCAACAAGCCGCGCCTGGAGAGAGTCTTGTCCATTTGAGAATTGTTCATTGTGTACTCATAGGTTCTTATCTGACAATTGAATAGCTATCAACGGATCATCCTGAAGCGAGGACCTTCAAACTTACCGGGTTCACCCTGATGTTGACATGAGTGGCACTCTCAGCAACGATTTCTCCGTCCGCGTGTACAGAAAAAGGGTCCGCGGAAGAGATGGAAAATGCCCTGCCACGCACATACTCCACATCCTTCAGAGAAAGATGATTCCCCTTCAGGACTCTCGGGATCAGGTTCAGAATTCCGCCGATCCCCATTGCAGACACAACACACATGTCAAGAAGACCATCAACAACGGAGGCACGCGGCGTGAGATAGAATCCCCCGCCTGCACACTGTCCATTTCCAATGGCGACAAGAAGCTTCCTGCCAGCGAGCGTTTGACTTCCGTCCACATGGATTTGAAAATCGGGTGATCGGAAATTCCCCAGAGTCCTGAGTACGGCAACAAGATAGAGGAGTGTTCCCCGGAGAAAAGGAATGGTTGCCGCCTTCCGGGCAACAGAAGCGTCAAAGCCCATTCCGGCTCCGTTTACGAAAATCCGCTCCTGAGAATTTTCTTGCTTTGCACCGACCGTGGTGCATTGGATACTTGCAGTGTCGACTATGCGGACATCAGGCTTACTGAGAACTTGCAGAGCTTCCTCGAGTCGGTGTGAAACCCCCAACGATTTGACCACGTCATTTCCGGATCCAGCAGCAATAATGGCAAGTTTCTTGCTTGATCCGAAAATGCCGTTTACCACCTCATTGATGGTACCGTCACCTCCAACTGCAACGACAACATCGACATCCGCTTCGCGAGCTTTGGAACAGGCTTCGCCTGGTTGTGTAGTATAAACAAGATCGTACCTGAAATTGTCGCGCTGCAATTGTCGCTCAAGACGGGCTCCAGTTTTGCGTCCTAACCCCCGGCCGGCCTCAGGATTTACAACGAATAGGAATCGGTTCAACGTCCTGACTCTGTAGCATGGATCCTTTGTTCGCTGAGGGTCCCGGTCACCGTATCGAACGTGACTGTTCCTGCAAAGAGAAAATGTGCAGTTCCCTCCAGCGAAAGGTCAGTGAAACCGGTTCCTGTTCTCCGAAACGTGACAACGAGTTGCTCGCCGCTTTGTAC
>DAIPLH010000528.1:0-1719 GCA_036769325.1 Bacteroidota bacterium | reverse complement strand
AAACAAAAAGCCCCGCTCTTGCGAGCGGGGCTTTTTTTGTAGCCTGCCGAAGCAGGAGTTTTACTTGAGGAAGATCATCTTCTTCAACTCAGTGAATTTCTTCCCTGAGTTTCCGGTTGCTTCGAACCGGTAGAAGTAAACTCCTGTTCCAACCGATGCGCCCTGGTTGTTGTGTCCGTTCCAGGTGACTTCATAGAATCCCGCCTCCTGAATTTCGGATGCGAGCGACAATACCTCCTGGCCGAGCAGGTTATAGATCTTGAGAGAGACCGATGCCTGTTCCGGCAGTGAGTACTTAATCCTTGTTTCCGGATTGAATGGGTTTGGATAGTTCTGACTCAACCCGTAAGTCGTCGGAATAAGGTCCTCGTTTGCTACACTCACCAGAAGGTCAAGGGTCACAGGCACGATCACGACATCCGGAGTGTTACCGGAGATGACGAAGTTGCCTTCATAGTGCCCGCTTGCGAGGTCTTCCGGATGCACACGTACTTCAACCTCCATGCTGTCTCCGGCTGCGATCGTTCCCATCGTCGGTTCGGCCGACATCCAGGGGATGAGATCACGTGTGAAGAGCAGTGCGAGGTTGTTGTGGACGTAAGCAGCGTTGTACACGACCTGGAGCCCAATGGCGCCTGGATTATCTTCAATACCAATCGTCGATGAGGTAACATCACCCACCATGTCCAGATATTGAACGAGGATTTCCCCGCTCGAATAAAGGGCAATCTGGAAGGTGTATGTCCCGATATCGCTGATATGGTTAATGCCAGTCCACTGTACGACAAAGCGGCTGTTGGCCACATCGGCGTAATAGTGGATTGTCCCGCCATCCGGCGGATAGAGGTCATCCCAGAAGCCGTAGATTACGTTGTTCGGCGTTGCGGCTGTTGGGATTGCCGTGTTGGTATATTCGACTGATGTTGATGTGAAGCTGATCCATCCGTTCGAGGTGATCCGAACCGAGTTGTAATTATTGCCATAGTAGGAGAAGGTGAATCCGAGAGAGAACGGTCCCCGGTTTTCATCATCGCCCATTGCAGCAAGTTCGGTTCCTTCGCCTGTAATGTCATCCCACTCAAATGAAGGCCCACCCGGTTCATCACTGTCAATCCAGATATAGCCGAATGCATCCGGACCGCCGGTTCCATCAAGGGCAGGCTGACCAGGGCCGTCAACCTCATGACCCTTTTCCTGTGCCTCAGGGATAGGTTGCTGCTGAGTGCTTCGCACCCGTTGAGCTTCGATGAGCGCTTCTGACACGCCGGAGAGTCCTTCATTGATTGCGAAATCAAGTGAAGCAGTTCCGGTGTTTGTGATCACCATCGACGCAGTCACCGTATCGGTCCCGGTCAGGTTGAAGGCAAAGGATTCCACATTAATACCAATGTGGGAAATCTCCTCGGCAGTTCCTGATACCGGTACAACCGGAGCAAGCGGATCATTGCAGGTAAAGGACATCGTCCCTGAATAGTCGCCTGCTGACAAAGGAGCTGAGAAGACAACGTACACGTGATGTGTGTCGAATGTTGCGACCGAGAAGCTGGTCGGCGCGACGACACTGAAGTTAGGATCGTCGATGGTCACATTCGTTACATCCAGCGTTGTCTGACCGATGTTTCTCACGCGAACGGAAAGCGTAGCGTCAGTTCCAGTCTCGACGGTACCGAATTCGAGTGCGGAGGGTAGAACGGTCAGACGTGCACCCACTGGCGGAAC
>DAIPLH010000193.1:0-6023 GCA_036769325.1 Bacteroidota bacterium | reverse complement strand
ATGGACAAGGTGGACTTTGAGATCGACAGGAGCGGGGTTCGCCTGGAGCTCCGCCTCAACATGTCCAAGTGAACAGGTTACAACTTCAATTTTGCAATCGACTGGCTGACTTCATCCGCTGATTTCTTCAGAGCTGCAGACTCATCCGCTGTCAATTTGATCTGAACAATCTCTTCAACTCCCTTCCTTCCAAGCTTTACCGGGACGCCGACATACGTATCATGAATCCCATATTCACCTTCGAGCAGGGCTGCGCAGGGAAGAATCCTCTTCTTGTCCCTGAGGATGGATTCAGCCATGAGGACGGCTGAGGCCGACGGAGCGTAATAAGCGCTTCCGGTCTTGAGATGATTGACGATCTCAATTCCTCCGTCGCGGGTTCGCTGCACAAGGCGGTCCACGGTTTCCTTGTCCATCAGCTCAGTAATCGGAATTCCTGCTACTGTGGAGTAACGCGGAAGGGGAACCATCGTATCCCCGTGCCCTCCCAGAACAAAAGCATTCACGTCTTCGACCGACACATTCAATTCTGCAGCTATGAAGGTCCTGAACCGGGCCGCATCAAGGACTCCTGCCATGCCGACAACTCTCTGCTTCGGGAACCCGCTTGCTTTCCAGGCGACGTACGTCATGACGTCCAGCGGGTTCGAAACAACAATGATGATCGCATTCGGAGATTTCGCCACGACGGATTCTGTACAGTTCCTGACGATTCCGCTGTTTGTGTTCATCAGATCGTCCCGGCTCATCCCCGGCTTTCGGGCAATCCCTGCAGTAATGATGACGAGATCCGACCCTGCGGTCTCATCATAACCGTTTGACCCGACGATCTTCGTGTCGGTTTTCTCCACAGGTGCCGCTTCGAGAATATCGAGCCCTTTCCCCTGGGGAATACCCTCTACGATATCGACAAGGACTACTTCGTTGGCCAGTTGTTTGTCAACGAGCCGCTGTGCGGTTGTTGCGCCAACGTTGCCGGCGCCGACGACGGTGATCTTCATGATAGAACTCCGTTTGAGTACTGGATGGAATACATTCGTCTAAAAGGGAATTGAAACAGCACCACTTATCTCCGGTCCGCTGTGAACCAGGACCTACAAAAAGAACAGGCCTGTCCGGTTTGAGGACAGGCCTTGAAGATCATCTCATAAAGAACAGGAAGGCGACTGGTTATGCCCGGGGCAAAATGCTGACAACATTGCGGGACTTACCCAACTTCTTGAAGTGTACAACTCCCTCGATCATCGCGAAAAGAGTGTCATCGCCACCGATACCGACATGGGTACCGGGACGGAACTTCGTTCCCCGCTGACGGACGATGATGCTGCCTGCGGAAACGACTTCGCCGCCAAAGCGCTTAACTCCAAGACGCTGAGCATTGCTGTCGCGTCCGTTGCGTGAACTTCCAACACCTTTCTTGTGTGCCATGGTATTCTCTCTACTTCACAATATTGGTGATTTCAACTTCTGTGTACTGCTGGCGATGTCCCTTCTTCACTCTGTAGCCTTTTCTGCGCTTCTTCTTGAAGACTATAACCTTGTCTGCCTTCTCATGTCCGAGAACGGTCGCCTCAACGGAAGCACCCTTGACGGTCGGGGTTCCAACCATCACCGCTTTGTCGTCCTGGACCAGCAACACCTTATCAAAGGAAACCTTCGAGCCCGGTTTCTTGTCGAGTAAAGGGATGGAAACCTTGTCTTTTGGGGACAAACGGATCTGTTTTCCGGCTATTTCAACTATTGCTTGCATGGGTATCTCAGTAAAATGGGTCAACGGAAAGAGTGATCAATGTATGAATCACCGGCCAAAAAGTCAATGCATGCTGAGCCGGAGGGAGGGACCGTACCCTTACTTTCCTTTTTTTCCACCGGACCCAAACCTGGCAAGCTTCTTTTCCACGCAGGCATGAATGCTTCCGGGGGTGAATTTGCCATTCTTGTGGCGTTTTCCGGCCGGGACGCCGGTCAGTATCTCGATGCCTTCATCAACACTCTGCACGGAATAGACATGGAATTCTCCCTTGCGGACCGATTCAACAACATCATGTCTGAGCATCAGGTCGCTGACATTTTGGATGGGGATCAGAACTCCCTGGGATCCGGTAAGGCCCCTGGCCTTGCAGACGTCGTAGAACCCCTCGACCTTCTGGTTCACACCGCCGATTGGTTGAACCTTCCCGCTCTGATCAATCGAGCCGGTGACGGCAAGATCTTGTCGCAGAGGAATTCCTGACAGGCTTGAAAGGAGAGCATAGACTTCTGTTGATGAGGCGCTGTCGCCGTCGACTCCCGAGTAGGACTGTTCGAACGCAATGCTTGCACTGAGATCGAGCGCCTTCTGCTGTGCGTATGTAGCCCTCAGGTACCCGCCGAGGATCAGCACTCCCTTGTTATGGGTGGGACCGCTCATCTCAGCTTCGCGCTCAATATTGATGATGCCTGCTTTCCCCATGGCCGTCTTCGCTGTGATGCGCGTCGGTTTTCCGAAGGAGTATTCACCGACATCGTACACCGAGAGTCCGTTCACCTGTCCAACACTTATCCCGTCTGTCTCTATGAGGATCAAGCCCTCGGTAATCATCTCCTGAATCTTTTCTTCAACAAGATTGGCCCTCTCCACCTTCTCCTCGATCGCTTTGCGCACATGACCGGCACTGACAGAGGATGCGTTGTCCTTCCTTGCCCAGTAGCTTGCTTCACGCGCAACATCGGAAAGGACACTGAACCGTGTTGTGAGCTTGTTCTGCCTTCCTGCAAGGCGCACACCAAATTCCACCACCTCTCCGATTCCGCTTGCTTCGAACGGCAGGAGTTTTTCATCTGTGCAGAGAGTCTTCAGGAAGGATATGTAGCTGCTGACAGACTTTTCTTCGTTCGGCATTTCAGAATCAAAGTCAGCCCGGATCTTGAACACCTTCTTAAAGTCATCATCCATCTCGAACAGGACGCGGTAGATGTGGGCGTCGCCGATCATGATCACCTTCACACTGAGGTCGATCGCCTCCGGTTGCAACGCGGAAGAACCTCCAAACGCACCGGATTCCGGTGGCTGTATTTCAAGTTGCCGGTTCCTCAGGACTCTCTTGAGCGTGTTCCACACACCCGGCTCAGTAAGTGCATCAAGGGCATTGACAACCAGGTAGCCTTTGTCAGCCCGGAGAAGGGAACCGGCTTTGATATGCGTGAAGTCCATCCTCCAGACACCGTTTCGGTCCACTTCCCGCTCGATAGTCCCGAAGAGGTTCTTGTACCGCGGATTCCCCTCGAGCACAACCGGCCGCCCCTTAGCTTCACTGTTGTCGACAATAACATTCACCTGGTATTCAGTGAACTCATCATCTTCGCGTTGGACCTGGATCCCCATGATCTGCGGTTGCGATTCGTCCTTCACGTTGAAGCGCTGGAAGTTGTCGACCACTGATCCCTGGACATGTTTCAGGTATGCAAGAAGGTGTCCGTTGTTAAATTTTTGTCTGATCTCATCGAGGAGCTCTTCCACAACCGGTATGATCATCTTGTGATTGAGCCCGTCGACCGATTTCTTGGCCTTCCGTTCAATATTCCTCATCTCGCGGAGAACGAGCTCCATCTGTGCGTCGAGCTCCGACTGCTGTGCGATTGTCGCGTCCAGTTTTTCCTTTGACAGTTCGCCTGCCTCGACCTTGGCCTGTAGTTGATCAAAAGTAACGGGAGCACCGTCAAGAACCGGAGCTATCTCAGGCCGGGTTCCCGGGCCCGACTGGACCTGGACGACCTCGAAACCCTTATCCTTGACTCTCCGTTCGAACTCTTTCAGGACCGTCCTCTGTCGCGCCTGGAAATGCTCGAGTGTGGATTTTCGCTGCTCCTGGTACCGTCGGCTTTCGAAGATGCCCGGAATAGCCTTGAGCAATTCCTGAACCAATCCATCCATTTCTTTCTTGAACAACGTCCCCTCTCCTGCGGGAAGCACGATCAGTGTTGGTGAATCAGGATTATGGAAGTTGTGGACATAGCATTTATCAGTCAGCTCACAGGGAATGCGCTCAAACTCCTTAAGGAGACGTTGAATCGTTGTCGTGCGTCCTGTGCCCCAGCCCCCGGTCACAAAAATATTGTAACCATGCTGCTGCATTTCCAGTCCGATTCTGACCGCCCGCGTTGCGCGATCCTGGCCGATGATCTCCCGTGCCGGCTCCGCCTCATCTGTACTCTTCACACGGATCATTGCCGGAGTACATCGCCACCGGAGTTGCTCAGCGCGGACATTGCCCGCGTGCACCGATGCTGTTGCCTGGTTCTTTTTTGTTCTGGTTTTCATACCCCGGCCAATGGAGTGAATAAAATATAGCGTGTTAGAGTACGGATTGGGTCGCAGAGATGCAACCGGAAATCAATACTCCTTCCTGTGCGCGTAGAGGTTGAGAAGCAGCCCAACCATGATCATGTTGGTGAGCAAAGCCGACCCGCCGTAACTGAGAAAGGGAAGGGGGACGCCGATAACAGGAAGGAGACCGAGTGCCATTCCGATGTTGATCGCAACATGGCTGGCAAAGATGGATGTGACTGCAATAGCAAGAATGCTTCCGAACGGGTTTTTGACAGATGCACCCAGCTTGATTCCACGCAGGAGAAACGTCATGAAGAGGATCAGCACCGTTGCCGCTCCGACGAACCCGAACTCCTCACCAGGAACACAGAAAATAAAATCGGTCCATTGTTCCGGGATGAACCGGAGCTGCGTTTGCGTTCCTTCAAGATAGCCCTTGCCGAAGAGTCCGCCAGAACCGATGGCAACTTTTGATTGGAGAACATTATAGCCAGCGCCGAGGGGATCTGCACCAGGATCAAGAAATGTCGCAATCCTGTTCTGTTGATACCCCTTCAACCCGGCATAAATGAACTGAACGAATACCCCGATCAACACAGTAACCGAAAACACCCCCGCGGCAACGAGCCGGTTCTCTTTCGTAACATAGAGAGAGATTCCGATCACCACGAGCGCGATAAGGAATGAGGTCGTCCCAAAAAGGGCTGCAACCGCCGCGATAGCGGGAGCGACGACGGTAATCAGGGAAAACTTTGTTGCTCCTCCCCAGTACATGACTGGCAGGAACATCGCAAGATAAATGACTGCAGTACCAAAATCTGGCTGCATCATGATCAGCCCGACAGGAAGAAGAACAATGCCTCCTGCGATCAGGAGGTGTTTGAAGTTGGAGAGATTGACATCGCTCCGCGCAAGATATGCGCTCAGCGCGAGTGCAGTTGTCACCTTCCCGAACTCTGACGGTTGAAAGCGAAGCGAGCCGATGCTGAACCAGCTTGTTGATCCGGAAACGGTCTTTCCGAGAAGAAGGACGGAAATCAGCAACAGCAACGAAATGAAGTAGGATGGGAGCGAGATCCGTTGGAGAACTCTGAACGGAAGAAAAAACGTAATCAGAAGCGCGAGCATGCCGAATCCGGCATACCAGAGCTGCTTGGTAGCAAGATCGGAGACGCCCGCATCATTTGTTGCACTATAGATGGAGACCACTCCTGCGAGGATAAGTGCAATGGCGACAAGGAACAGCACGACATCCATCCCCTGACGGACTGAATCGTTCATCGGGCTGTCTCCGCGAGGTTGCTGTGCCCCGTCCCGGGGGTTATGACCTGGGTAACCGTTTCCTTTCGCAATGAATCCGGGACCGACTGAGGGGGCCGGTCAAACCGGATCAATCTTCCGAACAGAAATTGCTCCATGCAGATCCCCGCTATGGGGGCGGCAAACGACCCGCCGTAACCGGAGTTTTCCACCATGACGGCAATCGCAATCTGCGGATTGTCAAACGGGGCAAAACCGACAAACCACGAATGGTCTTTTCCATGTGGGTTTTCGGCTGTTCCTGTTTTTCCTGCGACTTCAACTCCTTTAATTCTCGCGAGGCCTGCAGTTCCTCCCTGCTCCATGACAACCCGTCGCATTCCTTCTCTCACCACTTTCCATGTCGACGGCAGAAGTTTCACTTCACTTCTTTCGGGCAGGACAGGGAGCGTCT
>DAIPLH010000192.1:3374-6026 GCA_036769325.1 Bacteroidota bacterium | reverse complement strand
CCCCTGTTCCCCCGGAAGCTCCTCTCCCCCCGCCCGATCACCGGTAAGCAGTCCGACGCTGTTCCATTTTGTTCCCTACCAACATTCACAATTGTCAATCGACAATCGTGAATCGGGCGAGGGCCAGTCCCACCTCCCCTTTATCCCCTCCTCAATAAGGAGGGGAATGCTGACGTAATTGGCGTTTACAAGATTGAGCCGTCCGATGACAATGGATTGTTGATTGTCAATCGTCCATTGTGAATTATTGTGAATTGTGAAATCGGACACAATGCCCAACCTTCCCCTCCTTTCAGAAGGAGGGGATCAAGGGGTGGTTGTGCACCATCGGGTGTACAGTGTGCCTATAGCGCTTTGCATCTCACCGTTGCATTCTCTACTTTCCTCCAACTACTCACCAACCCGGAACCATCCCATGTCGCCAACACGAAGAGAATTCCTGAAGCAGGGTGCAGTCATCAGCGCTGCTGTGTCTGCTCTGCCACTCCAGCTTGTCCACAGTGAGCTTGTGCAGGATTCACGGAGGTCTCTTGTCATCTCAAGTGCGAACGGTTTGAAGGCAATCGAGACGGTGACGAAGATGATGAATGACGGCATCGAGGCCCTCGATGCAATCGTCGCCGGAGTCAACATTGTTGAAAATGACCCCGAGGACATGTCAGTTGGTTACGGCGGTCTTCCCAATGCGGACGGCGTTGTTGAGCTTGATGCTGCAGTGATGCATGGTCCGACTCATCGTGCGGGGGCTGTCGCGGCTATTCGCAATATCAAGACCCCGTCCAGCGTCGCAAAGCTCGTCATGGAACGAACGGACCATGTTCTTCTGGTTGGCGAAGGAGCCCTCCGGTTTGCCGTCGCCCATGGGTTCCCGGAAGAGAACCTTTTGACAGAAAAGGCCCGTGAAGCCTGGCTGCATTGGAAGGAAACTCTTTCACGCGAAGACGACTGGCTCCCGAAGCATACCGAGACCGACCGCGATATTGGCAGTCTTCTCGCCCCATATACAAGACACATGGGAACAATCCATTGCAGCGCCCTTGACAACAAGGGAAATCTTTCGTGTGCAACAACGACCTCCGGACTTTCGTTCAAGATTCCCGGACGCGTCGGAGATTCACCGATTGTTGGAGCAGGGCTGTATGTGGACAACGAAATCGGGTCTGCGGGTTCAACCGGTCGCGGGGAGGCAAATCTCTCAAACTGCAGTTCTTTCATGATTGTTGAATACATGCGTCAGGGAAAAAACCCCGAGGAGGCTTGCCTGGCAATGTGTCAGAGAATTGTGGACCACACGAAGATGGCACGGCTCAAGGAGAAAAACGGAAGACCGGCGTTCGATGTAAAGTTCTACGCTCTCAACAAAAAGGGGGAATTTGGCAGTGCATCGATCCTCAGCGGCGCCACAATGGCCGTCCACGATGGAACCTCGGCACGATTAGTGGAGTCTGCATACCTGTACAAACAGTAGTGAGGGTCGGAAATCATTTCTTGCTCATGATTTAACCGCCATGGCCTGCCGATTGAGATTGAACCTCTATCGGTCAGGAGGGCGCCATAACGCTAGCCACTATCATTTTTGGAGATGCTCTCAATATGACTCTTGGCGTTCTTGGCGTCATGGCCCGGCCCTCCGGCCGAGGCCTCGTCTCGAGACGGGCGGTTCAATTCTGTTGACATTCGAATCAATCATTTGTATCCTGTGAAGGGGGAATGACCCCGAAAATTCAATAGCGGAGATTGCCTATCAGTTCCTAATGATACGACTTCCTTTTTCGTTTTCTCTCTTACTCTGCTTCATGGTCGGGCAAGGTGCGCATGGTCAGGTTGAGTTGACCAATGCGTTTCCTTCCCTTACGTTCACTCGTCCGCTCTTTGTTACTCACGCCGGTGATGGGACGAACAGGATCTTTGTTGTCCAGCAGGACGGATACATCAAGGTCTTTCCGAACGACTCCACTGTTACCACGGCCACAACCTTTCTGAATATCAGAAACAAGCTGAGTGCGACAACCGGAGAGGAAGGTCTCCTGGGCCTTGCGTTCCATCCTGACTATGAGAACAATGGATTCCTCTATGTGAACTATACTGCTCCAAGCCCGCTCCACACAGTGATTGCCCGGTACAAGGTCCAGGGAGGCGATCCGAATAAAGCCGACTCGCTGAGTGAACAGGTCATCCTCACTGTGAACCAACCGTACACAAACCACAACGGGGGAATGATTCTCTTTGGAGCTGACAGTTACCTGTACATCGGAATGGGGGATGGAGGAAGCGGAGGGGACCCTCAGAACCATGGTCAGAATCTTCAGAGCCTGCTTGGAAAAATGCTTCGCATTGATGTCGATACCACAAGCGGATATCGCATCCCTCCAACGAATCCATTCTACGGAGATCCTACGAGCGGACGTGAAGAGCTGTTTGCCTGGGGGCTCCGCAACCCATGGCGGTTCAGTGAGGATACGACCTCGGGCCTGATGCTTGTGGGCGATGTGGGGCAGGGTGACTGGGAAGAGATTGATAACATGACGATCGGACTGAACTACGGCTGGAGATGTTATGAAGGAAACGCGCCGTACAATACGTCAGGGTGCGGACCGAGCAGTGAGTATACATTTCCCATCAAGGTCTACCCTCATTCCGGTGGTGACTGTT
>DAIPLH010000192.1:0-3364 GCA_036769325.1 Bacteroidota bacterium | reverse complement strand
GGCGGATACATCTACAGAGGGTATCGGCGTCCGGAGTTTACCGGCGCATATTTGTATTCTGACTACTGCACCGGCAAGGTATGGCTCCTCCGCTACGAGAACGGCCAGGTTCTGGAGGATTCGCTGCTCCTCAATGCTCCGTTCACAGTCTCATCGTTCGGTGTTGACCAGGATGGCGAGCTCTATCTGTGCAACTACAGTGGCAACATCCAGAGGTTTGTCGGAGCCCGGCTGAATGACCCTCCAGGTGCATTCAGTCTTCTGGCACCGGTAGATGACTCCACATTCGTGACATCAGACGTGTCAGTGTCCATAGAGTTCTCATGGGCGACATCAATGGATCCGGATTCTGACTCGGTATCGTATGTACTGCAGATTGACACCGTGGCGAGCTTTGACAGTCCGGCCCTGCAGGATTCCGCAGTTGGATCCGCTACATCGCATGTTGTTGTTTTTCCACTCGAAGAAGACACCTGGTTCTGGCGCGTTCTCGCGACTGATGGAATGTACACGGTGCAGAGCAATGAGAGCTGGAGGGTGAACATTGAGATCGTGGCTTCTACAGACCCGGAAACCGTTCTGCCACAGGAGGCAACGCTGGAACAGAACTATCCGAACCCTTTCAACCCAACCACCACGATCAAATATACGATTCCAAGAGCCGGCTTTGTGCGGCTGAGTGTGTTCAACCTTCTTGGTCAGATCCTTGCCGTTGTCAGCGAGGGGAACCAGGGGGCGGGAACACATGAAGTGGAATTCAAGAGCGGCGATATCCCGAGCGGGATCTACTTCTACCGTATTGAAGCCGGTGGATTTGTTCAAACGAGAAAGATGGTGATCGCGAAGTAGGGAGGTAACGGCTGAAGTCTGGCGAGCGAGACTACACTTTTGACGTTGCGCAACCGCATATGATCCATTAGTTTTCAATTCCCTTAGAATCAGCCCCTCACCTTCCACGGCCGATAGCCTTGGCCTCCGATCGAAACGCTAATCAATCTGATCAATGAAGAGACCATTGGTTCTGACCTTCTTCTCATTTCTCTGCTTTTGTCTTCTTGGATTCTTCGTAAAGGGTCACGAAACCGTCTTGCAGCGCGAGCTTGCAGACCTATCGAATTGGGGTCTCGTCATAGAGGAGATGAGCGACACTTGGCTTGAAGTAAGGGATTCCCTGACGGGAGAAGAGCATCGATTTCCTCTTCAACCAATCCTGGAGCCCCGCGAATTGAGGTACAAATGCCTTCCGACGCTGACAATTGATCTGACAACCATCGACACAAGTTTATTCAGCTGGAAGTATCACTATCATAGCACAATTCCGGTATCGGGAAATCGAGGATTCCCATTGCAATCCGGGGATCTTGACCACAACTTGCAGACAGAGGTATATGGACTGTACGCCGATTCAAGCGGATACGGGACCAAAATTTGTGAAATAAATGAGAACAACGAATGGGAAACAACATATACGTATACAGTAAGGATCGGGGTGGTTGATAACATCGCAGACGTTGATCTCAACGGATTGAAGGAGGTGTATGGCTCCAATGGCGACACCGTGTACGTTTTCGAGCAAGGGAGTATCAACGGATTACCGACTGTGAACAAGTTCAGGTTCAGGAAATACTATTTCAGCGCTTTTGGGATCCCGATAAAACTTGCTGATATGAATGGCGACGGGAGGTTGGAGCTGGCATATCGCGGGAGTGAACCGGACACCTTCTATACCAACATTGCCAAGACCTACGTTGCAAAGTACGATACTACCATTAATAACTTCATGCCTGTTTGGGGAGAACAACTTCCCCCTGGATGCATGGACATATACTGCACTCTGAACCTCTCGACAGGTGAGTTTGATGATGACGGCGAGAAGGACATTGTAACCTCAGCATTCGATGGAAATATCTATGTGATCGAGTATGCCGACAACGACAGCTTTTCCGTGGTGTGGTCTGACTCAATTGCAGTGGCTGGAAGGGTTGCTTCGGGTGATGTTGATGGGAACGGCAGTGAAGAGTTCTTTGTCGGTGGAAACCAAGTGGAGATGGATGGCTACGTTCACATGAGAATACTTGCGTATGGGAGTATAGGAGACAACCAATACGAACCGTTCTTCGCTTTCGATATTTATCCTGTCGGATATTTTTTTGTCGATCTCTATCAAACTGTAGACATAGACAACGACGGTCAGAAGGAGCTCCTTATCTCGTTTGGGGGTGGAAACATAATTGTCAAAGGGACTGGGGAACATCAGTATGAGCTTTTCTACTATGCACCAGTTGCATCATCTGATGGATTCTCAGCGGGGGACGTGAACGGGGACAACATCCCTGAGTTGTTCGTGGGGCAATACCTCGGCGGTGAGCCAATCGTCCGCCAAACTAGAGTATTCAGTCTTGACGCCACACTTGTTGGAGTCGACCGACCCACTCTGGAGGTGGGTTCGTCGGGCATAACTCTCTCTCAAAATTATCCAAACCCATTCAACCCAAGCACTACCTTCACCTTTCAAGTTGAAAGGCCAACATGGGTGAAAGTTGATATTTTCGATTTGAATGGCAGGATCATCGCTACGCCTTTCAACGAGAACAAACCCGCGGGAAGGTATGAAGTGTCTTGGAGTGGTACCGACCAGACCGGTCGACGAGTGTCGACAGGAGTTTATTTTGTCCGAATTCAGAGCCCAGAAATATCTTTGATAAAGAAGCTCTTATTCATTCGTTGATCGTTTCAGCGCGTCTTCTTAATCACCACAAGCGTCTTGTCGTCTGAATACTCGACCATCCTGTTGTGCTTCTGGACATCCTCCAGTATGAGCTGACTGATTTCCTTTGGTGACCTTCGCTTGAGCTCCTTCAGAATCTGAATCAGCCGTTCCTCACCATACATCTCCTTCTCACCATTGAACGCCTCGGTGATTCCATCTGTAAAAAGAAGGAGAATATCGCCCTTACTCATCGTCGTAAATTCAATCCGGTATTTTTCATTTGGGAATGGGCCAATCAGCTGGCCTGTGGCAGTCAGCCTCTCGATTTCACCGGTCTTGTCATGTAGAAGAATCGGATTGCTGTGACCGGCGTTCACGTAGAAAAGCAGTCCCTTCTCGCTCGTAGTCAACTCTGCGTAAAACAGCGAAATGAACTGTTCGGCTGAAAACGTTCGGTTGACCAGCCGGTTGATCTTGCCAATGTACGAGTTCATTTTTGTCTGATACTCGATACCCATCCGCAGGGCGCCTGAAACGAACAGTGCCTGTGCCGCTGCAGAGAGTCCCTTGCTTGCTGCATCACCGATCACAATGCTCACCCGGTCTTTATCTTCCGTTGCAATCAGATAGTCGAAGAAATCTCCGCCGACGATG